>NZ_JBHZAG010000010.1:40079-161588 GCF_042754125.1 Amycolatopsis sp. NPDC059235 | reverse complement strand
GCCGCCGCGCTACCGGCGGTCAGGCCGCCCAGCGCACCGGCCCCCACCACTCCGAGCCCGGTCATCCCCGCGGCCCGCAGGAATCGGCGGCGGTCTTGGTCGTTCTCCGCGCTCCGGTTGATCATTGAAGCCGCATAATGCTTGCCAAACACGGACGAACTCCTCCCCGCCCGCGCGGGGAGCGCGGGCGTCACTCGCGGTCGGCGAGAACGGATCTTTCCTGGACGATGCGAGTTCGGTGCCAGCGACGGACCGGTTTGGTCAGTTGCGCCTATCAGGTGAACCGGATCCGCTGAAGCCCGACGAACGCGTGCTCGCCGCGATGCAGAGAGGCTGCCGCACAGTCGAAAGCTCGTAGAGGCCGCGATGTGGGGTACGGGTACGTACGGGAACGCACGGGAAACGTGATTCCACCCGGTCGCCTCGGCAGGCTTGGCGTAGTGCTTCACGCAGCCATCCACAACTCCCCGGCGTCTCGACCGGACTCTGGGGCCGAACTGAGGAGGAATCATGCCTGAGGTGACCGGAGGCATCGCCGCGGCAGTCGTCGCCGGCAGCATCGCTGTCGCGGGTGTGGTGACCGGCGGTGCCAGCGCCGAGGCCGCCCAAGTCGCGAATGCCTGCCGATCGTGGGTGACACACGACTACGCGCGCATCACGGACAACATCCGCCTCGACTCCTGCTACTACGTGACCGGCGGCTACGTGATGTCCGCCCAAATCCCGTTCGAGAACTATTCCGGTGCGGGCCTGACGTATTGCGCACACGCACTCGACACGTCGAACCTCGGCGGCCCCTGGCCCCACGACTTCGGCTGCACTTCTTCCGGCGACAAGGATTCGTGGGTCTGGGCAGGAACCGACCGGCCCTTCGGCTCCCGCTACCAGTACTGGAGTGCGCCGCAGGGCACCTACGTGGTCTCCACCGGAGTCTGGCTGAACGGCCGCTACCTCGGCGACGTCCAGAGCCCGCGGACCTACATCGGCGCGCACTAGACGCACTGACCCGGGAGATCGCGATCGCGGGGACGCGTGATCCGATGATCTCGGTGCGAAGGGGGACCTCCGGGTTTGGTGCGGATCGCCATGATCCGCACCAAACCGCGGCGGTCACACCGCAATGCCGTGCTGAGTCCGACGGGCGGGTTGCTTCGTGGACCAGCAAGGGCCGCTCCGCCGGACCGCGCGCCCGGCAAGACGCTCGACGCAACGCCGTGGACGACCACTCCGGGCCGGCTTGCTCCAAGATCCCGCTCGACGAGCGGAAAGCGACCGCTGCCGCGTTCTGGCGGTGAGCCCGAATCTCCTTTGCCTCCCGAGGAATCACCGTCCAGCGCGTGCTGACCGACAACGGCTCATGCCGCACAGTCCCGTCTCTGGCGCGAAACCCTCGCCAAGGCGGCGATCTCCCACAAAACAGACCCGCCCTTGCCGCCGCGATCGCCTGGTTCCTCCTGCGGCAGGTGCGCTTTGAGGCAGGCACCGTCGGTTTCCGCCACTCGTCCGACCCTGATCAGGACTATGCCCACCTGGACCTGGGGTCATTTGTGCACATTGTCGGATCGGCGGCGAGCGTGGACTTTCCGCCTGGCTGTGCCCGATCGGCCGCATCGACGGGCAGGCTGACTGTGTGCCCACCGGAGCAAGTGCCCCGCTCCCGGAGGCCCCGGTCGACATCGAGATGGCCGCCACCAGCACGCTGACCCCGGTGCTCTGCGCGATCGCGGACTCCCACAGGTTCCGTGCGAACTCGAACACTTCTCCCATCCGCGGCGGCGAATTTCTCCGCACAAGTCCGTACACCTCGTAGACTTGCCATTGGCTTAGACCACCGGGGGAGTGCGGGGGTGGCGCAGGCGTGGGTGTATCCGGGGACTTGGCTCCGAGTCCTGATGAGGCTGTCGATCTGGCCGAGTTCGTCTCCTTGCTGGGAGAGTTGCGCGCCTGGGCGGGGCAACCCTCGTATCGGAGTCTCGCCAAACGGGTGGGTCCGCTGATGCGGCCCGCGCAGGTGGTGTCGCCGTCCACGGTGGTGGACGCGTTCAAACCGGGACGTCGGCGGCTGGACATCGATTTGGTCGTCGCGATCGTCAAGGCCCTGGGACTGGACGAAGCGGCGGTCGCCCGGTGGCGGATGGCGTGTATCGCCGCGCACGCCAACGCCAAGACCGGCGGCCCCGTGGGGGTGTTCCGTCAGTTGCCGGCCGACCTGGCCACATTCACCGGGCGGACGCGGGAGCTTGCTCAGCTGATGGACGCGGCCGCGGACGACGGCCGCCGCGGCCCGCGGACGGTGGTGGTCTCGGCGATCGAGGGCATGGCCGGGGTCGGCAAGACCCGGCTGGCCGTACGCGCCGCGCACGAACTGACGCGCGCCGGACGGTACGCGGACGTGCAGCTGTACGTTGATCTGCGCGGCTTTGACGCGGAGCTGTCGCCGGCCGATCCCGGTGCCGTGCTGGACGGCTTCCTGCGGCAGCTGGGCGTGGCCGCCCAGCGGGTTCCGGAGGGGCTGGACCAGCGGGCGGCGATGTTCCGCGACCGGATGGAGGGCAAGGACGCGCTGGTCCTGCTGGACAACGCGGCGGATGACCGGCAAGTGCGCGACCTCATTCCGGCGAGCCCCACCTGTCTGGTGCTGATCACCAGCCGGCGCACCTTGGCCGCGCTGGAGGGGGCGACTTTCCATCCGCTGGACGTGTTCGGCCAGTCGGAGGCCCTGGACCTCCTTGCCCGCATCGCGGGAGCCGACCGGGTCGCCGCCGAGCCTTCCTCCGCCGAACAGATCATCGAGGCCTGCGGTTGCCTGCCGTTGGCCGTCTCGCTCGCGGCTTCCCGTCTGCGCTCCCGCCCGTCGTGGCGGCTGGCCGACTTCGCCGAACGCATCGCCGACGCGGGCCTGGTTTCCGCGAGCATCGGCGGACGCTCCGTGCGCGCTGTTTTCGACCTTTCCATGGATGTGCTCCCGGAATCGCTGCGGCGATTCTTCCTCGCGGCAAGCCTGTTCCCCGGTGGCGACTTCACCGCGCAGGCGGCTGCCGCGCTTGCCGATACAGGCGTCGGCGCCGCGCGGCAGATGCTGGAGCAATTGCAGGACGAACATCTCCTGCAACAGAACACCCCCGGTCGATACGCGTTCCACGACCTGCTCAGGACGTATGCCAGGGAGCTTGCCGCCGAGGAATCGACCAGAAGCACCCCCGCGGTCGACGAGCCGGTGCGCGGTCACGCGCGCGGGAAGGACACCGAGACCGACGGGGTCGGAGCGGATCTCGGCGCACTGACTCGGTTGTTCGACCACTACCGGTACACGGCCGCGGTGGCCATGGACCTGGTCGAGCCCGCGACGCGGGAGCGGCGGCCCCGCGTAACTCCGCCGGACACCGAGGCGCAAGGCTTCGCCGGCCGCGCCGAGGCGCTCGGCTGGCTGCAGACCGAACGACCCAACCTGCTGGCCGTCGCCGCGCGCGCGGCCTCCTGCGGCCTCGCCGTACACGTAAGCCAGCTCTCGCACATCACCTGGCGCTTCCTGCACGACCACGGCCACCATCGCGACGCGCTCGAGCTGCACACGCTCGCTGCCACGGTCACGAGAGCGAGCGGGGACCGCAGGGGCCAGACCAACGCGCTGCGCTTCAGCGGCCTGGCTTGCGAACGCCTCGGCATGCTCCGGGAGGCTCTCGCCGCGTTCGAGCAGGCCCGCGCGCTGTGCGAGGACCCGGGCGATCGGGCCGCCATCTTGGAGGGCTTGGGCAATGTCAACGTGCTGAGGTGCCGGTATGCGCGGGCCATCGGGTATTTCGACCAGGCTCTGGCCCTGTGGCAGTCGTTGGGCCGCATGCTCGGCGTCGGAAACAACCTGGGAAACCTGGGCATCGCCTCGTTCCATCTCGGCCGCTACGGCACAGCGCACGACTACCTGGTCAGGGCACTCGCCGTGCACCGGGACCACGGCTATCCGACGTCTCAGGCCCAAGCGCTGATCTGGCTCGGCATCGCCGGAGAACGAACCGGAAACTACGCCGAAGCAGCCGAGCATCTGAACCGGGCGCTCGAGCTCACCCAGGCGCACAGCCTGCCCGCCGAAGAGTCCGACGCCCTCGAGGTCCGGGGCCGGGTGCGGCTCGCCCAGGGGGACAGCGACCAGGCGCTGGCAGACCTCCTGTGTTCGCTGGAGATCCGCGGCCAGCACCTCAACCAGCCGAACATGTGCAACAGCCTGCTGGCGCTTGGTGCTTTGTACCAGCGACAACGGGAGTACGACCGCGCACTGGACCATCTCGGCAGGGCGCTCGAGACCGCCCGCGAGGTCGGTACACCAGCCGGCCAGTGCGCCGCACTCACCGGACTCGGCGAGGTACTGGCGGCACTCGGAGACACCTCGTCCGCGCTCGATCATCATCGGCGGGCACTCGAATTCGCCCGGAAGGCCGGCGATCCCTACTGGCTCGCGCGAGCCCGCGAGGGCCTGGGAATGGTGTTGCGCACCGAAGGCCACGAGGCGCGGGGCACGATCCAACTTCAGGCCGCTCACGACGCCTACGAGAAAATCGGCGTGCCCGACGCGAAAAGGGTCGAGGCACACCTGCCCGGGAGACAGGTGTCGGCTCCATAGCGAAGTTTTGCTGACGGATCGCGTCCCTTGTGCGGTGTCGCCGATCTGACGCCGAGCCTACCGTGCCGTCTATGGTTGCCGCGGTCCAGGCGACCAATCTGGTCGATACCCGCAACAGCCAGCCCGCGAATCCGGAAACATGTGAAGGCGCGATGCGGCTTGCGGGCTGCGTTGAGCGGGATCGAAATAGTCCGACCCAGGATTTCTGGACGGCAAAATATAGGCAATCGGACCGGCCGGCCGGAAGCATTGCGTGAGTGTCCACTATGGAGTATCTGGGCCGTCCGCCGATCAGAATCGCGGACGTCCCGGGCTCGCACGGCCAAGCAGGTCGGGCTGTTTCACCGCACCGACAGCGACGTCGCGGCGCTTTGATGGTGCCTGGCCGGCGGTATACCCGCTGGCCAGGCACCACTTTGAGGTCTTCTTCCCCTGCGCGGTTCACCTACGGCAGGGCGCGGATCCTGTGGCGGTTAGCCGCGACTTGCGGGTCTGTCACCCAACTACGGGCAAGCGCTTGGGATCATGTGCTCGGGATCAGCGACTCTTCTGGTCGACCCACCACTTCTGCCCAGTCTCGGGCAGCGTCTGGATCGGGTCGTAGTACGGGTACTTCCGCTGCAACGCCTCCGGATCCTCGTGCTCGATCCCGGTCCGGTAATTCTTGGTCCAGTACGAAATACCCAGCTCCCGGTCGTACTCCGCTAACTGGTGCACCCACCGCTTCCCGACATACGGCACATCGCACACAATCCGCGGCGTGGCATACCCCGGCAAATACCCCATAATAGGATGCTGCAATTCCTGCGCCTCGTGCACGGAAACCCGCCAGTGCTCCGCATTGGGAATCATGTCGCACGTATAGAAGCACTCGTGGCAGGTCGGAAGGAAGACGGCGCTGATCAGGAATGTTCGCGAAAGTGAACATCCACAGTGGATTTCTGGGCCGTTTCTGGGACATGCTGGAATAAGGATCTGGGGAGCGGCGTGCTGTGGCCGTCGCCGTTCGCCTCGGCGGTTGGCGGTCATGGCGCGCAACGTTGGTCGTTGGCGGCAGCATTATGCCGCTTCGGCTTCCCTCGCGCGCGGACTGGGGCAAGAAGCAGTCGTACGTTTGGTGCGGCAGTCTGGTATTTGATGAGAGGCATTCGGACCGAGTCGTGTGTTTCGTGTGGTCGGCGCGTGCGACAAATAAGGCTTGGGCTGAGCCGCATGGTGAGGGAAGTGGCATACGGAACCACGTAGCGTGGTCTCCAATGCGCCACTGGTTGCTTGTCTGGCTCGGCCGACGGAGGAAGCACTCCCGACTTGCCCGCGGCCGAACGAGACCAAGCCATGTGAGCGGCCCTGGGGTCGCGGCGGGGTAGCTGGGCCGCTCCGAACTGACCGCGGAACGTTCCTCCTGGATCCGGACGAGCCGCGCGGCAGGAGTCACCGGACTGAAGCGAGCGAGGCCGCAATATCGCTCTCCGCCGTGCCGAAGTTGACCCACTGCGTCGTGTCGTGCCCGGGTCGCTTCGGCGAATCTCCTGTCGTCCGCGATCGTCCGAGTCTGCGTGAGCTCAATGGCAAGTTCCCCGCCCGCACGAAGCGCAATGATCACCGCAGGCTGGCGGACCGTGCGGTCTCCGACGGGCTGACGACGAAACGGGACCAGACAGCGCCAGGGGTGGTGGAAGCCCCACGTCGAGGTCACTTCGGTCACCAAACCGCGGCAGTCGAGCAGATCATGCCGGACCCAGTCAAGACGTGCTCCCGGATGACCGCCGGATCAGCTTCGATGAGGTCGCGGACGCCCCGGCGCCGCCACGCTGGTTCGGCATCAGGGCGTACTGGCGCGGCACCACCGCCAGCAGCCGAGTGGTGAGCAGCAATTCGGGTTCGCGCCGCGGGGTCTCCGCGCGGGGCAGTTCGGGGAAGCCGAAATCCTTGGCGGCCAGCACCTACTGGCCCGACTAGCTCGCGAGGCGCGGGCTGCCGCCCACCCGCAACACGCTTGAGGACTGCGTACACCGCTAGCGTGCAGGAAGATCCATGCCATGACGCCCGACTCCCGATTCCGGCTCGTTCCGATGCGACCGCGCGACCCGAACGAAGCCGGGCGCGCCGCGTCCACCTTGGAGCTGTTCTTCGACCTCGTCTTCGTGGTCGCCGTGAGCATCGCTGCCGCGCAGTTGCACCATGCGCTCGGCGAGGGGCACGTGCTCGACGGGATCGGCAACTACTGCGTCGTGTTCTTCGGGATCTGGTGGGCCTGGATGAACTTCACCTGGTTCGCCACCTCGTTCGACACCGACGACTGGCTGTACCGGGTCTTCACGATCGTGCAGATGGGCGGCGTGCTCGTCCTCGCCTCCGGCATCGGTCCGGCGTTCGAGCACGGCGACTATTCGGTGCTGATCCTCGCCTACGTCGTGATGCGCTTCGCGCTCGTGGCCCAGTGGCTGCGCGCGTCGCGATCAGGCGGGCCCGCGCGCCGGGCGACGCTCATCTACGCGGCGGGCATCACCCTGGTCCAGTTGCTGTGGCTGGCTTCGCTGCTGCTTCCGGCCGGGATGTTCACGGTCGCGCTGATCGTGCTCGTCGTCGCGGAAATCGCCGTGCCGGTCGTCGCCGAGCGCACCGGGTCCACGCCCTGGCACCCGCATCACATCACCGAACGGTACGGCTTGTTCACGCTCATCCTCCTCGGCGAGAGCCTGCTCGCCTCTGCCAACGCGATCATCGAAGCCCTTCGCGACACCGAATCGCCCGGAGAACTCATCGGCATCGCCGTGCTGACTCTCGTCGCGACGGCGGCGCTGTGGTGGATCTACTTCTGGCCGCCGCATCACCGCGCCATCAGGGGCTTCGCGAGTTCGCTGGCCTACGGGTACGGGCACTTCTTCATCTTCGCCGCCGCGGGAGCGTTTTCCGCCGGCATCGAGGTCGAGATCGACGTCCTCACCGGACACAGTGCGCTGCATCAGCCTGGCGCGTCTTTCGCCTACACTGTTCCGCTCGCGGTCTTCGTGCTCGGCATCTGGGCTCTCGCGATCCGGCCGCACGCCGACCGGGTCGTCAACGCCGTCCTGCCGTTGGCCGGGCTGCTGGTCCTGGTGGACCCTTTCATTCCGGTCCCGTTCGCGCTCACGGCCGCGATCCTCGCCGGAGCGGTCGTGGTCCTCGTCTGGCGGCGGCCGCTCGACGGCCAGGAGGTCTGACGGCCGCGGCGGGGTTCAGTCGAAGACCACGACGCTGCGCGCGGTTTCGCCTTTCCCGAGCTTCGCGTATCCGTCGTTGACCTGGTCCAGCGTGATGGTCTCGGAGACGAGGTCGTCCAGGTTCAGCCTGCCTTGCCGGTACAGCCGCGCGTAGAGCGGGATGTCGATCTCCGCCACGGTCGAGCCCATGAACACTCCGCTCAGTTTCTTGTTGCCGCGTAACAAGTCATCGGCAGTGAGCGCGGCCCCGGTCCCCGGTTTCATCTTGCCGACGACGTACGTCGAACCGCCGCGGCCGGTGATGTCGGTCGCCTGCCGAACGGTTTGCGGCAGCCCGACGACCTCGAAGGCGTAGTCGACACCGCCCTTGCCGACGATTTCCCGGACGCGGGCGGCGAGATCGGCCTCTTCGGCCGGGTTGACGACCTCGGTGGCGCCGAACGTGCGGGCGAGTTCGAGCTTGGCCGGCTGGAGGTCGATCGCGATCACGTGGCTCGCCCCGGAAATCGCGGCTCCCTGCACGACGTTGAGGCCGACCCCGCCGCAGCCGATCACGGCGACGGTGTCCCCGAACTTCACCCGGGCGGCGTTCTTGACGGCCCCGACGCCGGTGATGACGCCGCAGCCGAGCAGCGCGGCCCGGTCGAAGGGGAGGGCCTTGTCGACCGGGACGAGATTGCGCTCGTGCACCAGGATCTTTTCCGCGAAGCCGCCGATGTCGCCGATCTGGGTGACGGTCTTGCCGTCCAGCGAATACCGCGGCCGCTCGTTCGGTCCGCGCCGGATCGCGCCGGGGTTGGCGCAGTTCGTCGGGACGCCGAGCACGCAGTCGGCGCAGGCGCCGCAGCTCGAGATCAGGTTGGCGACGACGTGATCGCCCGCCTTCACTCCGGTGACGTCCGCGCCGGTCGATTCCACGACGCCGGCGACTTCGTGGCCGAGGACCAGCGGCAGCGGCCACCCGAAGTCCGTGTTCATCGTGTGGAGGTCGCTGTGGCACAGCCCGCTGGCCTTGACCTTGACCACGACCTCGCGCGGCATCGGCTCGTCGAGCTCGATCTCGCGGATCTCGAGGGGCTTGCCCACCTCGACCATGACGGCCGCTCTCATCGGATGTCTCCTGTCTCTTCGATCGGGTGTGCTCAGCGAATGGGCCAGTCGAGATCCGCGGGAATGCCGATGCTGTTGATCTCGACGAACTCGTCGAACCCTTCGAGACCCAGTTCGTAACCGAGCCCGCTGTCCTTCACCCCGCCGAACGGCGCGGCGAGCCCGGCCGGGCATCCGTTGACCTCGGTCATGCCGGTCTCCATGCGGGCAGCGAACTTCGCGGCGCGCATCGGATCGGCGGAGAACACCGCGCCGCTGAGGCCGTAGCGGGAGTCGTTGGCGATCGCCAGCGCCTCTTCCTCGGTGTCGTACTCGAGCACCGAGACCACCGGACCGAAGACCTCCTCCTGCGCGATGTGCATCGACGGAGTGACGCCGGTGAAGACGGTCGGCTCCACGAACCAGCCGGTGTCCAGCCCCTTCGGACGGCCGCCGCCGACGATCGGAACGGCTCCTTCGCGCACTGCTGCGGCGATCATGCCCTCGACGCGTTCACGGTGCGCCGCGCTCACGAGGGGGCCGAAGTAGACCTCCGGGTCGAGCGGATCGCCGATCTTGAGCGCGCTGATCTTCGCCGCCAGTGCGTCGACGAATCGGCCGGAGACGCTTCGGGGAAGCACGATCCTCGTTTTGGCGGTGCAGACCTCGCCGTTGCTGCGCAGCGCCGCGTGCAGCACGGTGTCGACGGTCGACTCCACGTCGACGTCGTCGAGCAGCACGGAGGCGGACTTGCCGCCGAGCTCGAGGGTGACGGGGCGCAGCAGCCCGGCGCATGCCGCGGCGATGCTCTTGCCCACGCCGGTCGATCCGGTGAAGGAGATCGTGTCGACCCCCGGATGGGAAACCAGGTGCTCGCTGGCGGGCCGGTCCCCGGACACGATGTTCAGCACGCCCGCGGGCAGACCTGCCTTCCGGGCCATCTCCGCGAAGAGGTACTGGTTCAAGGGTGCGTCGGGAGCGGACTTGACCACCGCGGTGCATCCGGCCAGCAGCGCCGGGGCGAGCTTCATGACGGTGATCAGATGGGGTGCGTTCCACGGAACGATCGCGCCGAGCACTCCGGCGGGACGGCGGTGCACGAGGGCACGGCCGGACGGGGCCTCGCGGATTTCCTCGAACGGGTAACTCTGGGCGAGTTCCGTCATTTGGTCGACGATCAGCCGGGGACGCCGGGCCTGGATGGGCACCGAATGCTGGATCGGCGTGCCCATCTCCGCGGACACGAGCTCGGCCATCGTCGCTTCGTTCGCCTGCATCTCGGCGCTGAGCCTGCGCATGACGTCCGAACGCTCGGCCAGCGACATCCGCGGCCACGGGCCCTTGTCGAAGGCTTCGCGTGCTGCCGCGACGGCCCGGTCGATGTCGGCTTCGACGCCCATGGGCACCGTCGCGATGGGCTTTTCGGTGTAGGGGGAGAGCACGGTCAGCTTCTCGCCCGTGGACGGGGCGACCCATTCGCCGCCGATGAACAGGCTGTCGTAGCGGCCTTGCCACATGATGTCCGTTTCCTTTCCGGTCTTCAGATGTCTGGTCGAAGTCGCTCGTCAGGTCAGCGCGCCGGGGTCTGTGCCGCGGCGAGCGTCCCCAGGGCGGTGACGGCGTCGCGCAGCCGTCCGAGCGCCGCGGTGGTGTCCTCGGAGGTCGTTCCTTCCGCGTCGCCTGGCTGCGCGGCGCTCACCGGGGCCTGCGCGATCGCGTCGAGGTCGCGCGAGGCAGCCTCGACGCGGGACGTGACTGCTGTGCGTTCCTCGGCGTTCCAGGCGGGAGCGAGCGCGGAGAGGGCCGCGATCTGTCGCCGTACGCTCGTCACCGCGTCGATGGCCGGGTCGAGGGCGTCGTTTTCCCAGCGGCCGTGCTGGTCGCGAGGTTCGAGACGGGCACCGCGGGCCGCCGCGGTGAACTCCAGCGCAGTCAGGCGGGTGCGCACCACGGCGTGACCGGCTGCGAGCCGGTGCGTTTCGTCGTCCGCCGCCCAGAGGAGCACCAGTGCGTCGATCTGCCGCGCGGTCGCCTCCGCCCACTCGGCGAGCCGCTCGGTGAGCAGGCGCCGGTGCCACGTGGGAGCGAGGAGATAGGCGGCGAACGCGAGCAGGCAGCCGATGATCGTGTCGAGGCCGCGAGTGGTCGCGCCGAGCGGGCCGGGAGTCAGCGAGCCGATCCAGGCGACCACCCAGAACATCGTGTACGGCTGACCACAGCTGCGGAACGCCAGGTAACCGCAGAACAGCAGAAGCAGCACGACGGCGTGCAGAGCCGGGACGTAGGGCAAGAAGGACAGCGCCACGCCGGCGACCGCGCCCGCGACGGTGCCGAGGGAACGTCCGATGCCGCGCGCGAAGGTGGAGCCGTAGTCCGGGAACACGATCAGCGCCGCCGCGACGACCACCCAGAAACCGTGCCCGGCAAGGAAAGCCGCCGATCCCAGCCAGGAGCCCACCGCCATGCCGGCCACCTGCGCGACGACGCAGACGACCGCCAGGCGAAGCGCGTGGTGCAGGATCGGAGAGCCCCAGCGCAGCTCGTCCGCGATCAGTTCGAAGGAACTCGGCGTGTGCCGCTCGTCGGAAGCGGGGGCAACCTGCTCGCCCGCGGCGAGCCGAGTCGCGGCGTCCACCGCACGCGCCACGGCGCGCTGGAGTTCGCTGCTCGGCTCGCCCGGCCACGCGACCGCGAGAGGGGAGCCGCCGGCACGTGTGCGCGAAACCGTTGAAGCGATGGCGACCAGCCGGCGAGCCGAGGCCTCCTGCCAACGGGCCGATTCGTCGTCCGCGCGATTGCCGAGCGCGCGCATCAATTGCCCGATTTCCTCGCCGCGTACCACGAGCTGCGTGAGCCGGTCGAGCTCGCGGTGGCTGCTCCAGCGCAGCAATGCCAGGCTTCGGTCGGCGGCCAGGAGAGCGGAGTCCCCGGCTCCGCCGGACGCGATCGCCCGGTAGAAGCCCGCGACGGCACCGCGCTGCGCCGAGTGCTGGGACTCGTATGGGGGAAGCAGCTGTGCGAGGTTCATGATCGCGAACCCCACGGCGAAGAACGCGACGACCTGGCCCGTGCTCGCCGTCAGCTCCGCCGAGATCTCGGCGAACGCCAAGAAGACGATGGTGACGACCGTCAGGCGCATGCTGATTCCGATCGCGACGGCGCGCAGGAGCCCGGAAACCAGGAAGAGCACGAAGACAGCCGTCAGGATCAGCGCCCAGTTCCCGGAAACCAGCACCCCGAGCCCGGCGGCGGCGATCTGCGCGACGCTGGTCGCGAGCGTCGCGGCGATGCGGGACCGGTTGTGCGGCATGACCGCGGCGATCGTGCCCAGGAACGCGCCCACGACGACCAGCAGCTGCTGCTCCGGGTCGTGCAGGAGATATCCGACGACCGTCGCGATCAGCATGCCGACCGCGACCCGCGTCAGCTTGAGCGGGTCCTGGAGCGGTTTGCCCGGCCGCATGCCGCGCCGGGCGGCGTCCCGGAAAGCAACCCAGTCCATGTTCGAAACACCTTTGCTTGAAAGCCGAGAGCGCGGCGGGGTCAATCGCCCGTGCTCGCGCCGAGGTTGTCGTGGATGCGCGACAGCAGCCGCCAGGCGGTCTTGCGGCCGGTGCCCTCGATGCCGGACGTCAGGCCGCGCAGCCATTGCTCGACGAGCGGGAGGACGTCCTTTACGCGCTGTTCGCCGTCCGGTGTGATCGTCAAGGTCTGCACTCGGCGGTCGGCCTCGTCGCTGCCGCGGACGACGAACCCGCGCTTGACGAGCCCGTCGATCAGGCCGGTGACGGTCGCCCGCTTGACTTCCAATTCCTCGGACAGCCGTGCGGGCGTGATCCCCGGCGCCTCGCCCACCGCGAGAAGAGCGGCGAAACGGCCGCCCGACAGGTCGTGCCGGACGAGCAGTTCGTTGTAGGCGTCGTCGATCCGGCGCGCTGTCGCCAGCAGGCCCATCGCGAACTCCGCTTGCCCGCTGCCGTCGAGACGACGCAGCAGCAGCCCTTGCCTCGGTCCGAGCATCGCATCCATAGCCGCCATACTATCAGGTGCCTAACTACTTTGCCGCGCTGTGCCGCGCTGGGCCGCGCCGGGGGCCGCCGAGGCCGCTACCAGACCGGCCGGTCGCCGTCGGTGCCCGGCTTGTCGACGCCGAGGTTCTCGCGAACGTGCTTCTCCGGATGGGCCGCGATGTCGGCGACGAGCGCTGCGACGCTCTTGCGCGACACTGTGGTGCCCTTGAACGGTTCGTCGCGCCGGGTGACCTCGTAGGAGACCTCGTCGGCGTCGGAGAGCCAGGCTGGGCGCAGCACCGTGTAATCCAGCGACGAGGCTTCGATCGTGTCGGATGCCGCCGCGTAGGTGTCCAGTGTGGAGGCGCCGATTGTGGCGCGGTTCCAACGGCCGAACGCGCCGGGGACTTCGTGGTAGATGCCCAGCGCGGTCACGAAGACGAGGCGGTCGACGCCCTCGGCTTCCATGACCGCGACGATGGCCCGCGCCTGCTCGTCGATGGCACCGGCGAGGTTCGCGTAGACGATGTCCTGCCCGCGCACCGCTTTCGCGAGTGCTGCGCGGTCTCTCGCGTCACCCTCGATCACCGTCGCTCCATCGGGGACGTTATCGATGCGGCTCTTGTCGCGGGCGAACAGCGTGAGCGCGGCACCCTGCTCCGCCAGCATGCCGATCGCCCACGAGGCGATCTGCCCGGACGCGCCGAGCACGAGAACGTTGGTCATGAGGATTCCCTTCCTGGTGCGGGCATCGACGGGTCAACCAGCGAACCGGGGCGCCCGCCGGGCCTCGAAAGCAGCGATGCCCTCGGCCGGGTCGGGCCCGGCCATCGCCCGCACGACGGCTTCGCGTTCAAGCCGCAGCCCGCTTCCGAGCGGTTCGTCCACGGCTGTGCGGCAGAGGCTTTTCATCGCGGTCAGAGCGGGCCTGCTGCGCGTGGCGAGTGTTTCGCAGTATCCGCGCGCCGCTGCGGCCAGTTCGGCGGCGGGCACTACGTAGCTGGCCAGACCCCACTGCGCCGCGGTCCGGGCGTCGATCCGGCGTCCGGAATACATCAGGTCCAGTGCGCGGTTCGGCCCGACGACGCGGGGGAGTCGCTGGGTCGCGCCCCACGCCGGGACCAGCCCGTATTGCACGTGCTGGTCGCCGAAGCGGGCGTTGTCGGCGGCGAAGACCACGTCGCAGCAGAGGATCAGCTCCAGTCCGCCGGCCAGGACCAAACCTTGGCAGGCGGCCACGACCGGGAGCGGGCTGTCCGCCAGCCGCGCCAGCGTGGCGTGCACGAGCCGCAGGAATTGTTCCAGCGCGGGGGAATCGCCGAGCATCGTCTTGGCTTCGGCGAGATCCCCGCCGGTGCAGAAGTGGTCGCCGCTCGCGCACAGCAGAACGGCCCGCACCCGGATCCCGGCCGCTCGAACTCGTCCAGCCCGGCGGCCGTCTCGGCGAAATCGGTGCTGCGCAGGGCATTGAACTTGCCCGGCCGGTTCAGCTCCAGCACTCCGACCGCGCTGGCGCGCGTGACGGCGACCATTAGGAGACCCTTGCCGCGCTGCCGCCGAGCCCGGCGCGAGCCATGCTGCCGCAGAGGACGGACTGCGGACGGGCGGGCGCGGAGTGCGTCGGGCCGGTGGCGGGATTTCTGCTGGGAGACATGCGAGCAACCTAAACAGCTGTTTCTTCGCGAGCAATGCGAAATTCCGAAAGCGGTGATTCGAGATAGCGAAAGTTCGGTGTCCGGGTTTCAGCTTTCCGCCAGCCTTGATTGCCTGCGACGGCGATCTGGGCCAGTCCCGGGTGCCTGGCTGTCCGGTTCCTCGGGCAGCCAGGCACCGCGTACGCCGGTCAGACAGCCTGAGCGGCGGAGCCTGCCTGTGCGGTTGACGTTTTCGTGCTCAGCCGGGGAAGTTCCCGCAGCAGCAACCCGGCGACAACGGAAATCAGTGCCGCCCCGCCGTTGTAGATCGCCACTGTCGTCCAACTGCCGCTCGACTTGAACAACGCCGCCGAGATCAACGGTGCGAACGAGCCGCCCAGCACCGCGCCCAGGCCGTAGGACACCGCCAGCGCGCTGTAGCGGATCGAAGGCGGGAAGGCGAGCGCGAAGAACGTCGGCTCGGCGGCGGAGTTCGCGCTTACGGCCATGAACAGCAGCACGAAACCGGCCACCATCGGCAAATAGCTGCCGCTGCCCAGCAGCGGGTAGAACGCGAACGGGGTCAGCACCAGGGCGATCGCCGACACCACGAACACCTGCTTGCGGCCGAACCGGTCGGCCAGCAACCCGAACAGCGGCGTGCTGACCATGTACATCGCGGTCACGATGAGCAGCATCGACAGCAGCGTGGTCTTCGGCTGGTGCAGCACCGAAGTGCCGTAGGTCAGCGAATACACCGTCACCACATAGAAATTGACGTGCGTGCCGAGACAGCACAGCATCACCAGGATCATCGGACGCCAGCCGCGCTTGATCGCGTCCGCGAGCGGGACTCGTTTCACCGCCTGGGCGTTTTCCACGCGGACGAACTCGGGGCTTTCGTCGAGCTTGACCCGGATGTACAGGCCGACGAGCACCAGGACCGCGCTCAGCAGGAACGGGATGCGCCAGCCCCAGGTGAGGAAGGCGTCGCCGGGGAGTTCGTTCAGCACCAGGAACAGCAGGTTCGCGAGCAGCAAGCCCCAGCCGGCGCCGGAGTTGACGAACGCGCCGGCCAGGCCGCGGCGTTTGTCGCCGGAGCTTTCCACGCTCATCACGAAGCCGCCGGCTTGTTCGCCGCCGAGGGCGAGGCCTTGGATCAAGCGGCAGAGGACGAGCAGGATCGGCGCGGCGATGCCGATCGTGTGGTAGGTCGGCAGCAGGCCGATCGCGAAGGTGCCCACGCCCATCAGCATCATGGTCAGGAACAGCACTCGTTTGCGGCCGACGCGGTCGCCGAGGTTGCCGAAGATCGCGGCGCCGATCGGGCGCATCACGAAGGCGATCGCGAACGTCGACAGCGACAGCAGGACCCCGGCTGCCGGGTCGACCTGCGGGAAGAACAGTTTTCCGAAGACCAGCGAGGCGGCGACCCCGTAGACCAGGAAGTCGTAGTACTCGACGGTGGTGCCGACCATGCTCGCCACGACGGCGCGGCGGCCGGATCGGGCGCGGGCGGCGGGTTCCGGTGCGGGCGGGGATTTCGGCGTCGTCATTGAACGCCCCTCTCCGAATGGGGTGCGGCGGACCGGGAAATGTGATCGAAATCGGACCCCGAGCGGGGTCGCCGTAGCGTAAGCAGGCCGTTCGGGGTAATCAATTCGGAGTTCCCGAAGTGCGGCTTCGGGTTTGCGAAATAGGTTTCCGCCCCGCGCGCGCGTAGCGTCGCGAGGATGGAGGACACGCATTCCGGACCGCTGGCCGGGGTACGGATCGTCGAGCTCGGCGGGGTCGGGCCGACGCCGTTCGCCTGCATGCTGCTGGCCGATCTCGGCGCCGAGGTCTTGCGGATCGAACGCCCGCCCGGCTACGACGGCGGCGCGCCGGTCGAACCGCGCTTCGAGCTGATGAATCGCGGCCGCCGCGGCGTGCCGCTGGACCTCAAGACCCCGGCCGCGGTCGCCGCCGTGCTGCGGATGGCCGAGCGGGCGGACGCGCTGGTGGAGGGGTTCCGTCCCGGCGTCGCGGAGAAGCTGGGGCTCGGGCCGGACGAGTGCCTGGCCGCGAACCCGGCACTGGTGTACGGCCGGATGACCGGCTGGGGCCAGGACGGTCCGCTCGCCACAGCCGCGGGTCACGACGTCAACTACGTGTCCCTGACCGGCGTCGTGCACTCGATCGGCGAGGCGGGAGGACCGCCCGTCATCCCGCTGAACCTGACCGGCGACTTCGGCGGCGGGTCGCTGTACTTGGCTCTCGGCGTGGTGTCCGCGCTGCTGGAAAGTCGCAGTTCAGGCAAGGGGCAGGTGGTGGACGCCGCCATGGTGGACGGTTCTGCGTCGCTGATGACTGCCTTCTACGGCTTCCGGGCGGCGGGCTACTGGACCGACGAGCGCGGCACGAACCGGCTCGATTCCGGCGCGCCCTGGTACCAGGTCTACGAGACCGAGGACGGCGGCTGGATCAGCCTCGCCGCGAACGAGACCCGTTTCTGGCGCAACACCCTGCGGATGCTCGGGCTCTCAGAGGACGAACTGCCCGGGCAGCACGACCGGCAGCGCTGGCCGGAAATGAAAAAGCGCTTCGCCGAGGTGTTCCGGACGAAGACGCGTGACGAGTGGTGCGCGCTCGCCGAAGGGCAGGACGTGTGCCTCGCGCCGGTGCTGTCGATGGCGGAGGCTCCGCACCATCCGCATCTGCGGGCCCGGGGCACGTTCGTCGAGGTCGACGGCGTCGTGCAGCCCGCACCCGCGCCGCGGTTCAGCCGCACGCCCGGGGCGATCCAGCGGCCGCCTGCCGCGCCGGGGGAGCACGCAGAGGAGGCGCTGGCCGACTGGGGCTTTTCCGCTGCGGAGGCCGCGGCCTTGCGCACCGGGTTCGGAAATCCCGAATCCCGTCTTCGAGAACCGTCAATTGGCTTTCCGGTCCGGCCGCATTAACCTGATGGAAACCGCGATGGGAGTACGAGAAAATGTGCGCGAATTTCCTCAATGAATCGCAGGCCGAATGGCTGAAGACGGTCAACGACTTCATGGACAACGAAATCACCGTCGAGTATGTCCGGAACTGCGACTTCGAACGGCAGTACCCGTACGAGGCCTATGACAAGATCGCGAAGCAGGGCTGGCTCGGGATCCTGATCCCGGAGTCCGAGGGCGGCTCCGGCGGGGACATCTTCGACTACTCCCTGATGGCCGAGGGGCTCGGCAAGTTCGGCTTCGACTTCGCCTGCTCGGTGCTGGTGCCCACGTTCACCGCGATGAACATCATCAAGTACGGCACCGCGGAGCAGAAAGCCCGCTACGTCAAGCCGTTCATCGACGGCGAGATCCGGTTCTCCGTCTCGATCTCCGAGCCGGACGCCGGTTCGGACGCGGCCAACACCAAGACTCACGCGCGGCAGGACGAGAACGGCGACTGGATCGTCAGCGGCTCGAAGCTGTGGTGCAGCGGTGCGGCGGCGAAGGACACCGTCATCGCGATGCTGGTCCGCACCGACAAGAACGACAAGCACAACGGCCTGTCCGTGCTGCTGATCCCGAACGACACCCCGGGCCTGGACATCCGCAAGCTGCCCACGCTGTCCCGGCACGCCACCGGCACCACCGAGATCTTCCTCGACGAGGTCCGGGTGCCCGCGGACGCGCTGCTCGGCGAGGTCGGCCAGGGCTGGAAGATCATCACCGAGCACCTGGAGCTGGAACGCTGCGCGGTCGCCGCGGCCTACACCGGCAACGCGCAGGAGGCGGTCAGCAACGCCAACCGCTACGCCCACCAGCGCACCCAGTTCGGCAAGCCGATCCGCGATTTCCAGGTGCTCAAGCACATGCTGGCGGAGAACCAGACGCGCGTCGACGCCGCTCGCCTGCTCTGCTACCGCGCCGCGCAGATGAAGGCCGAGAACCTGCCGGCCGCGCGCGAGACGTCGATGGCGAAGCTGTACGGCTCGGAGACCCTGAAGCAGTGCGCGCTCGACGGCATGCAGATCCTGGGCGGCTACGCGAACCTGCCCGAGGGCGACATGGAGCGCTACCTGCGCGAAAGCATCCAGTCGACGATCGGCGGCGGCACCTCCCAGATCCAGCGCACGATCATCGCGAAGTCGATGCGCCTGCCCGCCTGAACCGCTTTTCCCGAGGAGAGAAGATCAATGGGGATCAACAACCGCATCGACATGCCTTACGACGAGCTGGAGGTCGGCCAGGTCTTCCGCACCGGCGGGCGGACGATCACCGAGGCCGACGTCGTCAACTACTGCGCGCTGACCGGCAACTGGATCGAGATCCACTCCAACAAGCACTACGCGGAGCAGACCCGGTTCGGCAAGCGGCTGGTGCAGGGGTCGCTGACGTACTCGATCATGACCGGGCTGATCCAGTTCGGCCCGTCGATCCAGGCGAACTACGGGATCGACAACCTGCGCTACCTCAAGCCGGTCGCGATCGACGACACGATCTACGTGACCGCCGAGGTCACCACGAAGAAGGAAAAGGACGAGAAGTACGGCGTCACCACGTTCCTGATGAAGGCGCTCAACCAGGACGGCTACGTGGTGCAGCGCAGCGAGTGGAGCCTGCTGATGCTGCGCCGCCGCGAGGACCTCGAAGCGCTGCTCGCGGCGTCCCTGCCGACGGAGAAGCAGCCGGAGAAGAAGTGAGCGCCGGCGAACCGGTCGCCGCGATCGTCGGGATGGGCGACGCGTACGCGTCGAAGGCCGACCGGAAAGACCCGCTGCAGCTGGCCACCGAGGCGACGATGGCCGCGCTGGCCGACGCCGGGATCGGCAAGCACCAGGTGGACGCGGTGTTCACCGGGCGCTCGCCGTGGGCGGACAAGCGGTCCCAGTGGAGCAACATCTTCATCTCCCATCTGCAGATGCCGGTGACGCTCAACAGCGAGATCACGCTGCACGGAGCCGGGCTGACGTCGACCATCGCGGTGGCGTCGCAGATGATCGCGGCCGGCGCGGCGGAGTATGTGCTGTGCGTGCAGAGCGACGCGACCGAGTTGTTCGTGGACGCGGTGGCGATGGGTTCGGAGGCCGATTCGGACCCGCAATACGAAGTGCCGTACGGCCCGACCATTCCGTCGCTGTACGGGCAGGCCGCGTGCCGGTACTTCCACGAATACGGGCTGACCGAGGAAGACCTCGCCGACGTCGCGATCGCCAACCAGCGGTGGGGCGCGCAGCATCCGCACGCGGCGAAGCGCAAGCACGGCGAGATAGACCGTGAGAAGGTGCTGTCTTCGCCGTACGTCGCCACGCCGCTGCGCCGGTGGATGTGCTCCACGTGGGGAGGCGGCACCGGCGGCGCGCTCGTAGTCACCTCCCCGGAGCGCGCGAAGGAAGCGCGCGACCCGGTCTGGGTGCGCGGCTACGGTTCGGCGACCACGCACGAGTACCTCACCGACCGGATGAACATGCGGTCGGGCCGGTTCGCCGGGCTGGGCGAGTTCCCGAACCTGACACACACTGCGACCGTGGAGGCCGCCCGCCAGGCATTCACCCGGTCCGGGCTGACTCCGTCCGATGTGGACATGCTGCAGCTGTCGGTCAACTTCGCGCACATGGGCCCGATCATCATGGAGGACCTGGGTTTCGCGAAGAAGGGTCACGGCATCGACGTGTACCGCGAGGGCCGCACCGGGGTGGACGGCGACCTGCCGACCGACACCAACGGCGGCTGGCTTTCCTTCGGGCAGCCGGGGATCTCGTGCAATATGGACAGTCTGGTCGAGGCGGTCCGGCAGTTGCGGGGGACCGCGCTGGGGCTGGCGCCGAATCGGAAACCGCGCACGGTGCTGGTGCAGGGCGCGGGCGGAATGCTCGCCGCGGCGGGTGTGATGGTGTTGTCCGGCAACGACGCTGGGAGGCCGTGATGAGCGAGGACTGGCCGCAGCCGTACCGGCTGCCGGATGCCGAACCGTACTGGTCGGCGCTCGACGAGGAACGGCTCACTTACCAGCGCTGCGGTTCGTGCAGCGAGGTCGTGTGGCCCGCGCATTCGTACTGTCCGCACTGCTCCGCCCGCTCGCTGGACTGGGAAGAGTCTCGGGGGCGCGGCACGGTGTGGTCCTACAGCACGATCACGCGCGGTCCGACGCCGGTGTGGGCGGCGATCGTGCCTTACACGGTCGGGTTCGTCGAACTGGCGGAGGGTTACCAGCTGTTCACCCAGATCGAAGCGGAACCGGACGCGATCGAGATCGGCATGCCGGTCGAGGTCCGCTTCGTGCGGCGCGGGGAGCAGACGCTCCCGGTGTTCGCCCCGGCAACGGAGGAATGACATGGCAGGCCCGCTCGACGGTGTGCGGATCCTGGACTTGACCTCGAACTTCATGGGGCCGTACGCGTCCCTGTTGCTCGCGGATCTCGGCGCCGACGTCGCGAAGGTGGAGTCCCCGGAAGGCGACACCACCCGCGGCGTCGGCCCGCGGCGAAATCCCGGGATGGCCGCGATTTTCCTGCACCTGAACCGGAACAAGCGCAGCCTCGTGCTCGATCTGAAGCATCCGGACGGCCGCGCCGCGCTCGTCCGCATGATGCGCTCGGCCGACGTCCTGCTGCACAGCCTGCGCCCGGCGGCGATGGAACGGCTCGGACTGTCCTATGCGGACGCTCGCGAGATCAATCCGCGGCTGGTGTACTGCGGCTGCTTCGGGTTCGGCCAGAACGGCCCCTACGCGGCGAAACCGGCTTACGACGACCTGATCCAGGCGGCGGTGGGCATGCCGGTGGTGCAGAGCCGCGGACAGGGCGAACCCGCGTACGTCGCGACGGCGATCGCGGACCGGGTGGTCGGCATGGCGACCTCGTCGGCGGTCACCGCCGCGTTGTACTACCGGGAACGCACCGGGCACGGGCAGGAGGTGCAGGTGCCGATGTTCGAGACGTTCGCCCATTTCGCGATGGGAGACCACCTCTACGGGCACACCTTCGTGCCGCCGATCGGGGACTGGGGCTACGCGCGGATGCTGAACGCGGACCGCCGCCCGTACCGGACTCTCGACGGCTACCTGGGCGTCAACATCTACACCACCCGGCACTGGCAGCGGTTCTTCGCCGCGGTCGGGCGGTCGGACCTGGCGGAGGACCCGCGGTTCGCCGACATCCACGGCCGGACGGAGAACATCGGCGAGCTGTACGCGTTCCTGGCCGAGGTCTTCGCCACCCGGTCCACCGACGAGTGGCTGAAGGTGCTCACCGAGGCGGACATCCCGGTCATCCGGATGAACACGCCGGAGACGCTGCTGAGCGATCCGCACATGAGCGACATCGGGTTCTTCGCCGAGCAGGACCATCCCTCGGAGGGACGGCTGCGCACCATCGGCATTCCGCAGCAGTGGAGCGAAAGCGCTCCCGAGCTGCGGTACCCCGCGCCTCGGCTGGGCGAGCATTCGGCGGAGCTGCTGGGGGAGTTCGGGTTCGGCGAGGACGAGATCGGTGCGCTGGCCGCCTCGGGCGCTGCCGGGATCGGAGTGCGCGATGACGCGTGAGCTTCCCCTGAGCGGGATCGTCGTGGTGGAGCTGAGCGACAGCGCGTCCGCGCCGTTCGCGGGCAAGATCCTGGCCGAGCTGGGCGCCGAGGTGTGGAAGGTGGAGCGGCCGACCGGCGACTCCGCGCGCGGCTGGGGGCCGAGCGAGTGGAAGGGCGACGGGGCCGCGTTCCACGCGCTCAACCGCGGCCGTCGCTACCTCAGTCTCGACATCAAGGACCGCGAGCAGCTCGCCACGCTGCATCGGCTCATCGCTGAGCGAGCCGATGTCTTCCTGCACAACCTCCGGCCCGGCAACGCGGCGAAGTACGGCCTCGACGCGGACAATCTGCGCGTGACGAAGCCGGAGCTGGTGCACTGCGAGATCGGTGCGTTCGGCAAGGCCGGGCCGCTGCGCGAACTGCCCGGCTACGACCCGCTGATGCAGGCGTTCTCCGGGATCATGGACATCACCGGGGAACACGACGGAGGGCCGGTGCGCGCCGGGGTGTCCATTGTGGACTTCGGGACCGGCATGTGGGCGGTGATCGGCATCCTCGCGGCGCTCAACCGGCGGCACGTCAAACACACCGGGGCCGCGGTGGACGCGTCGCTGCTGGAGACGGCGATCGCGTGGAACTCCGTCGGCATCGCCGGCTACGCCGCCGACGGCTACCCCGGCAGCAGGCACGGGTCCGGCGTAGCGTTCATCGTGCCGCACCGCGCGTTCGCGGCTTCGGACGGTGCGCTGATCATCAGCTGCGCCAACGACCCGCTGTTCGCCCGGCTGTCCGCGGCGCTCGGGCACCCGGAATGGGCGGACGACCCGCGGTTCGCCACGAACGCCGCCAGGCTGGAGAACCGTGCCGAAATCGACCGGCTGATCGGCGAGCGGATCGCGAGCGGCACGCGCGCGCAGTGGCAGGACCGGCTGCAGGCGGCCGGGATCCCGTGCGCGCCGGTGCAGACGACCCCGGAGCTGGTCGGCCACGAGCAGACCCGGGAACTCGGCATCATCGGCGCGGCCGACGAGGGCGAGATCGGCGTCGTCGGGCTGCCGTTGTCCTTCGACGGCAGGCGCCCGCCGCCGCTGCCCGCGGTCCGCCCGATCGGCGCGGACAACGACCTGCTCGGCTCGGTGCTGCCGACCCGGGCCTGACCCGTCCCCGGACAGAAGTGGAAAGTGTCATGGCTGCGCCGTATTCGGAAAAGCAGTGGAGCGCGATCGAGTCCGCGCCTGCGAGCGAGGCTCGGGCGGTACAGGAAGACCGGTTGCGGGAGCAGTTGGCGTATGTGGCTGCGCGCAGCGTGTTCTATCAGGAAAAATTCGCGGGAATCGACCTGGCGAAGGTGCGGACCGTCGAGGATCTCGCCGGGTTGCCGTTCACGGAGAAGCAGGAGCTGCGCGAGAGCCTGGCCGCGGCACCGCCGCTGGGGGCGCACGCGGCGGCGAGCCCGGACGAGATCGTGCAGATCCAGGCCTCCTCGGGGACCACGGGCAGCCCGTCGTATGTCGGGCTGACCCGCGGCGACATCGAAACGTGGTGCGAGCTGGGCGCCCGGGCGCTGTATGCGAACGGGTTCCGGCCGGGCGACCGGTTGCTGCACGCGTTCGGGATGAGCAAGGGGTTCGTCGGCGGATTGCCGGTGGTGCAGATTCTGCAGCACATGGGCATCGTCGACATCCCCATCGGAGCCGAGGCCGGAGCCGAACGCCTGCTGCGCGTGCAGGCCGACCAGCGGCCCAACGCGCTGATCGGCACCCCGTACTTCCTCGCCTACCTCGCCGAACAAGCACCGGCGATCGTGGGCATGGACGCTCGTGATCTGGGCGTTCGCGCGATCAGCGTCGGCGGCGAACCCGGCGGCGGGCTGCCCGCGGTGCGCGAGAAGCTGGAATCGCTGTGGGGCGCGACCTCGCGGGAGATGCTCGGCGGCACCGACATCGCCTGTACCTACTGGGGCGAATGCGAGGCTGCGAACGGCATGCACTTCCTGTCGCCGGACCTGATGGTCGCCGAGTTGATCAACCCCGACACCGGCGAGCAGATCGCTCCGGTCGAGGGCGCGCAGGGCGAACTGGTGTACACCGCGCTGCGCAGGCAGGCGTCGCCGCTGGTGCGGTTCCGCACCCGCGACCACGTGATCGTGACCGGCACAGACTGCGCGTGCGGGAGGACCGGATACACAGTGCGCTGCATCGGCCGGACTGATGACATGCTGATCGTGCGGGGGATCAACGTGTTCCCGTCGGCGATCAAGCAACTGGTGGCGGAGCTGGCCCCGGTCACCACCGGAGAGATGCGGATCCGCGCGGACTTCGAGGGGCATTCCACGCAGAAGCCGCTGCCGCTCGTGGTCGAACACGCGACCGGGTTGCCCGCGGAGAAACAGGCTGAACTCCGGACGTCGCTGGAAAGCCGGATCCGGTCCGCGCTGAACGTGAAAACCGCCGTCACGCTGGTCCCGGACGGCTCTTTGAAGCGCCCTGACCACGTGAAAGTCGCTCTCGTCGAACGGGTGCCCGCGCAGACCGCGTGATAGAGGTAGAGCGTGAGCGCGTTCAACAGGCTGCACCTGATCCGGCAGGTCGACCTCCTGACCCTGCGGCTGTTCCTGTCCGCGGTCGAGGAGAAGCAGATCGGGCTGGCCGCGATCCGGGAGAACGTCTCGGCGTCGACGGCGACGAAACGGATCCACGATCTCGAGGCCATCGCCGGCATCGAACTGCTGGACCGCGGCCCGCGCGGCGTGGTGCCGACGCCCGCGGGCGCGGTGCTGGCGCGGCACGTGCGGAAGATCTTCGGCAGTCTCGAGGACATCCGGTCGGAAATCGCGGCGTTCACCGAGGGAATGCAGGGAGATCTGACCATCGCTTCGGCGAGGTCGATCTTCGCGCCGTTTCTCGCCCGGGAACTCGGTGAATTCTATCGGCAATACCCGCAGGTCCGGTTGATCGTCCACGAAATCGAAAACCGGGAAATCGTGCAGGAGGTCGCGCGCGGCGAAGCGGATCTCGGCGTGTTCGCCGCGGCGCACGAACTTGACCTGACCGGCGTGGACGTCACGCCGTACCGCCGAGACCGGATCGTGGTGGCGCTGCCGCGCGGGCACCGGTTCGCCGACCGGCTGAGCGTGACGTTCGCGGAGCTGCTGCCGGAGCCCCTGATCGCGGTGGGCCCGATGGCGGGCGCGTTCCGGGCCGCGGCGCGCCGGCTGGGCGAGGAGTTCGAACCGGCGTTCACCGTGCGCAGCGGCGAGGTCGCGCTGAGCCTGGTCCAGGCCGGGCTTGGGGTCGCGGCGCAGCCGGAGTGCATGGTGCCGCGGGAGTTCCTCGACCGGGTCGCGGTGGTCGAACTCGCCGAACCGTGGGCGGAGCGGAAAATCCACCTCGCGACCGCCGCTGGCCGCCGTCCGGGGCCGGCGTGCCGGGCGCTGATCGAGCAGCTGGTGGACCGGCCCGCGGACGAACCTCCGGTCTCGTGACAGCCCGCCTTCCAGTCGCGGCGCCCCTGGCTGGTTCCTGTTGTACGTGAGGGGAACCCTGAGGGAATCTGATTCCCTCAGGGTTCCCCTCACGCACCTTGGCGCCCGGCTGTCGGCTGGGCCGCCAACGGGACGGGTTTCCGTTCGCCGAATTGCCGCTTCGGAGATTCCGAATTGATTCCCGCCGGGTGGCCTGCCTAGCATCGAAACCGCAGCAAGAAATCCGTTGACTTCGCATTTCACGGCACTCGCGAGTGCTGTTTTGTGCTGCCGGAAACAGGAGGCCGAAACGATGAACGCACATCGGGGTGCGGTGGTCGGGTGCTGACCCGCGGAGCGGTGCTGCGGGAAACGCCGGGCAGGTACGAGGTCGCGGAGCTGGAGGTCGAGGACCCGCGACAGGGCGAGCTGCGGGTGCGGATGGTCGCGAGCGGCCTGTGCCACTCCGACGACCACTTCGCCACCGGCGACCAGACTCCGCCGATCCTCCCGTTCGCCGGCGGGCACGAAGGGGCCGGAATCGTCGAAGCGGTCGGGCCCGGCACCCCGGGTTTCGCCGAAGGCGACCACGTCGTGTTCTCGTTCCTCCCGGTCTGCGGCCGGTGCCGGTTCTGCGCCCGCGGCCTGCAGAACCTCTGCGACCTCGGCGCCTCGCTCGGCACCGGCGCCCGGCCGGAGGACCCGGCGTCGTTCCGGCTCTCGCTCGACGGGCAGCCGGTCGGCCAGATGGCCGGGCTGTCGACCTACTGCGAGCACACCACCGTCTCCACCGCGTCGGTGATCAAGATTGATCCGGACATCCCGCTCGAGGTCGCGTGCCTGACCGGCTGCGGCGTCGGCACCGGATGGGGAGCGGCGGTCAACTCCGCTGCTGTCCGGCCCGGGCACGTCGTGATCGTGATGGGCATCGGCGGCATCGGGATCAACGCCGTCCAGGGCGCCGCGCACGCCGGCGCCGCCGCCGTGATCGCGGTTGATCCCGTTGCGTTCAAAAGGGAATCCGCGCTGAAGCTCGGCGCGACCCACGCGGTCGCGGACATGGCCGAGGCCACCGAACTGGCCCGGTCGATGACCAACGGACAGGGCGCCGATTCGGCGATCGTCACCGTCGGCGTCGTGACCGGGAGGCACCTCGGCCAGGGGCTCGAAGCGGTCCGCAAGGCCGGCACGTGCGTCGCGGTCGGGCTGGGCGAGAGCTTCGTCCGCGACGGCGATTTCAACCTGCACGAGCTCGTCCTCTACCAAAAGCGCCTGCAAGGTTCGCTGTTCGGCGCGAGTTCGCCCACCGCGGACATCCCGGCCCAGCTGGAGATGTACCGCCAGGGCGCGCTGAAGCTCGAAGAACTGATCACCACCCGCTACGCCCTCGACGACGTCGCCGCCGGTTTCGACGACCTGAAAGCGGGCCGGAACCTCCGCGGCGTCATCGTCCACTCCGCCTGACGAACGAAAGGACAACGATGTCCGCACAGGTTTCGCCCCGGGAAACGATCGCCGTTGGCGACATCAGCATCACCTACCTGCCCGACGGAGAGGCCAGCGTCTCGGAGACCGCGCTGTTCCCGGCCGGCACCCCGGAGCTGTGGAACGCGCACCGGGAACTCTTCGACGCCGACGGCAAGCTCCTGCTGTCCCTCGGCACCTTCCTGATCCGCACGGGCGATCGCAAGATCCTCGTCGACCTCGGGTTCGGCGACCACACCGTCGACTTCCCCGCCGCGGACGGCGTGTTCCGGTCCGGGCGGCTGCTCACCAGCCTCCGCGAGGAGGGGTTGGCTCCCGAAGACATCGACACGGTTTTCTACACGCACCTGCACATCGACCACGTCGGCTGGACCGCGCAGAACGACGCGCTCACCTTCGGCAACGCACGCCACCTCGTCGGCGAGGGCGAAGTCGAGTACTGGCAGTCCCTTGGCGACCACCCGATGGCGGCCGTCGGCCCGGGTGGCGCGCTGGCTCCGCTCGAAGGCCGGATCGATGCGGTTTCGGACGGCAGCGTCATCGCGCCGGGCGTCTCGGTCGTCGCGACGCCCGGCCACACCCCGGGCCACTGCTCGCTGGTGGTGTCGTCGGGACACCAGCGCGCGATGATCCTCGGCGACGTGTTGCACTGCCCGGTGCAGCTCACCGACAACGAGGTCTCCCTCGTCTTCGAGGTGGACGCCGAACTGGGCGTCCGCACCCGCGACCGGATCATGGGCGAACTGGAGGGCGACCCCGACGCGGTCGCCGCGCAATGCCATCTCACCGGCTCGGCGTTCGGCCGGGTGCTGCGGGGCCGAACGCACCGTACGTGGACCGCGCTGAACGCCCAGGGTGTCTCGTGACGATGCCCGCCGAGTACTTCGAGATCGACTCCGCCGCGGTCGGCGCCCGGTTCGCGGCGAGCGTCTTCTTGCCGCGCGGTTACGAACGCGGCGGGGACTGGCCGCTGGTGTACGCCACGGACGGCAACATCATCGCGCCGCTCACCGAAGGCCTGCACGGCGCGCTCGCCGACCGGCAACAGGCGCGCCCGGTCGAGCCGTATGTCCAGGTGAACGTCGGCTATGTCACGGAGGATGCGCCGAATCAGCTGGTCTTGCGCAACCGCGACCTGGTTCCCCCGGGCGAGGGCGTGCCGGACTTCATGCGCGCGCACATCCGAGGTCGGCTCGGTGTCGACTCGGGCGCGGTGCCGGAATCGGTGTGCGACGACTTCTTCGCGCAGCAGAAGAACGCTCGCGCGGACAACTTCCTCGCGTTCCTGGAGACTGAACTGCATCCGGAAATCGAGTCCCGCTACCGGTTCCGTGCCGACGACGTCGGGCTGTTCGGCTACTCCTACGGTGGCCTGTTCACCCTGTTCGCCTTGACTTCGGGTTCCGCCCCCTTTACCCGGTTCGGTGCCAGCAGCCCCGGAGTGGTCGTGCCGGACAGCCGTATCTACGAACGCTACGAAAACCTGCACCGGCTGCCCCGGGAAACGTTCCTGCACCTGACCGTCAACGCGTACGAAATGCTCGGCCCCAGCAAGTTCTACCGGCACCTGGCCATCGAATTCCTGCGCTTCCTCGACGTGGTGACCGAGCGCCCGCTGCCGGGCCTGCGAGTAAGCACCGAGCTGATCTCGGGCGAATCGCACAGCACTGGAATGGCTGACGCGTACCGGAGCTTCCTGCGTGCCTGCTACCCCGGAGGTGCTTCATGAAGACAACCGCCGCACTGCTGTGGGAAGCGCCGGGCACGTGGGACGTGCGCGAGGTCGACCTGGATCCGCCGAAGGCGGGCGAAGTCCTCGTGCAGATGATGGCGTCCGGTCTGTGCCACTCCGACGACCACTTCGCCCAGGGAGACATCCCCTTCCACTCCTATCCGGCCTGCGGCGGGCACGAGGGCGCGGGCATCGTTCGCGAAGTTGGGCCAGGCGTCACCCGGGTCGCGGTGGGCGACCACATCGTCACGTCGTTCATCCCGGCCTGCGGGCACTGCCGGATGTGCGTGGCCGGGCGGCAGAACCTCTGCGACAACGGGGCGCTGATCACCGTCGGCACCCAGCTCGACGGCACGTTCCGGATGCACGCCGACGGTCGCGGCGTGGCACAGAACGCGTGCATCTCCACGTTCTCCGAATGGACCGTCGTCCCCGAGGTGTCCGCGACGCCGATCCGCCGCGACATCCCGTTCGAGGTCGCCGCGATCGTCGGCTGCGCGGTCCCGACCGGCTGGGGATCCGCGGTGCGCGCGGCCGGGATCGCCGCTGGCGACGTGGTGATCGTGATGGGCACCGGCGGTATCGGAATGAACGCGGTACAGGGTGCGCGCTACGTCGGGGCCGAGCACGTCCTCGCGGTCGATCCGGTTGCCATGAAACGGGAATTGGCGCTGAAACTCGGGGCCACGGAGGCGTTCGCGGAAATCGGCGAGGCGACCGAACGAGCCCGTTCGCTGACGAACGGCCAGGGCGCGGACTCGGCGATCGTGTGCGTCGGCGTGCTCGCCGCCGAGCACCTCGCGCAGGCGTACGCGGCGATCCGCAAGGGCGGCACGCTCGTGGTGACCAGCGCGGCGAAGCACGATCTCACCGGGATTCCGGTGCCGCTGCTCGAATTCACCATGTCGGAAAAGCGGATCCAGGGCGCGCTCTACGGAATGGGCGGCCCGGCCCGGGAGATCCCGCTCATGCTGGACCTGTACCGGAACGGCTCGCTGAAACTGGAGGAGCTGATCACCCGGACCTACGACCTCGAACAGGTCAATGAAGCGTACGCGGACCTGCACGACGGGCGGAACGTGCGCGGAGTGGTGAGTTTCGCGAACCGGCACGGAGGATCCTGATGACCACGTTGGACGGAAAAGTCGCCCTGATCACCGGTGGCACCGGCGGGATCGGCCGCGGCGTGGCGCGTCGGCTGGCCGCCGCCGGGGCGACGGTCGTGCTGAACGGCCGGGATGAACGCAAAGCCGAGGCCGTGCTGGCCGAGTTGGACGGCAAAGGCCGTTTCGCGGCAGGCGATGTCCGGTCCGCCAAGGACATGGCCGCGGTGGCCGCCGAAACGGCCGAGCGGTTCGGCGGCATCGACATCGTCGTGCCCAGCGCGGGCGGCAACGACGACGAAGCCCGCACCACCGCGGTGCGCGGGCCGTTCGCGGACATCGATCTGGAACGCGTCACCGCGTTCATCGGTGCGGCTGTCGCAGCGAAACTCAATGTCGTGCAGGCGGCGCTGCCGTACCTGCGGGAGCGGGGCGGCGGCAGCGTCGTCTTCGTGACGTCGGAGGGCGGCCGGGTCCCGACGCCCGGCCAGACCGCCATCGCCACCTTCTCCGGCGGCTTGATCATGGCGAGCAAGGTGCTGTCGAAAGAGCTTGCGCGCGACCGGATCCGGGTGAACTGCGTCTGCGTCACGGTGGTCCGCGACTCTCCGTCATGGACTGCCGCGTTCGAATCGGAAGGCGCGGTGAGCGACCGGCACCGCAGGCAGTACGAGAGGATCATCGAACGCAGCCCGCTCGGCGTCGCGGCTCCCGACGACATTGGCGACGTCGTCGCGTTTCTGGCTTCCGAAGAGTCCCGGTACCTCACTGGCCTGGTCGCCAGCCCGACCGGCGGCCTCACCGTCCACTGAGGAGGTCCCGTGATGCTGCCGGACGCGCTGAGCGGGCGCTGGTACAACTCGCGGACGTTCGATCCGGACGATCCGTGGGCCGATTTCGCCCCGCGCACGACGGCGGTGGTGCTGGTCGACCTGATCAACTGGCAGGCGCACCGTGACGGGTTCAGCGCACGGGTGGCCTCCGGGGACTACAAGACAGCACGGTGCGAGAACGTCGTGGTCCCGGCACTGTCGCGGGTGCTGGCCGCGGCCCGGGACGCGGGCGCGGCGATCGTCCATTCGAGACTGGCCAGCCGGGCGGCCGACTGCGCGGACATCGTCCCGGCGTTGCGGGCGTATGTGCGGGCGGCGGAGGCGTGGGAAGGAAACTGGGCCGCGGAACCTCTCGACGGCCTTCACGCGCCGGGCGACCTGCTGGTCACGAAGTCCGGCTCGGGTGCGTTCGGCAGCTCAGATCTCGACCAGGTGCTGCGGAACCTTGGCGTGCGGACGGTGCTCTACGCCGGCGTGGTGACCGACCGGTGCGTCCTGCTCACCGCTGCGGCCGGGTTCGACCTGGGCTATCAGCAGTACCTGCTGACCGACTGCACGGCCGCCTCGACCGCCGGGGACCAGGCCGCGGCGGTGCGGCTGATCAGCGGGTACCTGGCGCGGCCGGTCACCGCGGCCGAGGCGGTCAGGGCGTTCGAGGCGGGCTGACGGACGGGTCCGCGGCGGGTTCCGCGTGGGTCTTGGCCCAGCTGGCGAGCAGAAGGAGGGCGTCGCGGGCGGTGTGGTCGCCGGGCGGGGCGAGGTAGCTGTAGAGGCTGAGCCCGTCGGTGCCCGGGATGGCGAGCCCTTCGTAGTGCAGGGTCAGGTCGCCGACCACCGGATGGCGGAACTGCTTCTCGCCGCGGTCGTGGGTCCGGACGTCGTGGCGGGCCCAGCGGGTCTTGAACTCGTCGCTGCGGGTGGCCAGCTCGCCGATCAGTTCGGTGAGCTTCCGGTGGTAGGGCGCGCGTCCGGCTTCGGCGCGCAGCAGGCAGACCGCGTAGTCGGCGATCAGGCCCCAGTCCGGGAAGAACTCGGCTGAGCGGTCGTCGAAGAACACGTACCGGGCGAGGTTGGGCGTGCCGGGGGAACGGTCGTAGACGTCGGAGTACAGCGCGCGGCCGAGGTCGTTGGCGGCGACCAGGTCGAGGCGGCCGTTCTGCACCAGCATGGGCAGGTCGGGCACGCTGTCGAGCATCGTGCGCACGCCGTCGGGGACGCGGTCGGGGGCGCGCCGGGCGCCGGTGCGGGGCCGGGCGCGGGCGAGGCCGAACAGGTGCGCCGTCTCGACGTCGTTCAGCAGCAGTGCCCGGGAGATCGCGGAGAGCACCTCGTCGGAGATGTCGCCGGCGCGGCCGCGTTCGATCTGGACGTAGTAGTCCGGGCTGACCCCGGCCAGCGTCGCGACCTCCTCGCGCCGGAGCCCGGGCACCCGGCGGCGTCCGGACGAGGGCAGCCCGACCTGGTCAGGCGTCACTTTCGCCCGGCGGGAGACCAGGAACTCCTTGAGATCCGTCGCCACGCTCACCCTCCACACGGTAGGCGGTCCGGCCGGTCCGGGGGAGGGGACGACAGACCCCCCCCCCCCGCCCCGGCGGCGGGTCAGAGGTTCTCGCGGTAGAACGGCACGAGCCGCTCGAGCGCGATCTTCACCGGTTCGGGCTTGTCGTAGAGGTCGTAGTGCGACCAGCCCTCGGCGACGACGAGTTCCTTCTTCTCCGACCGGGCGCGGCGGACGATCTCCAGGCCGTCCCGGTAGGACCCGAACGCCCCCGGCTTGTCGCCGACGACGACCATCAGCGGCTGGGTCAGCAGCACCTCGGCGCGGTTGAACGCGTCCCAGCCGACCGCGGTCGCCTGGTGGGAGAACAGTGCCCGGTTGAGCCCGTGCGGCTTGCGGCCGCGGTCGCTGCGGTAGTACTCGGTGGCCTCGTACACGTCGATCTCGGTCAGGCCGAGTTCCTGGGCCTTCTCCGGCGACGGCGGCAGCAGGTCGTCCACGCGCAGTTCCGCGCCGCGGGCTTCGGCGGTGCGCTGCGCGGCCATCGCCTCCAGCGCGGCGATCGGGTCGTAGTTCGTGAACGACTCGTGCATCAGCCGTCCGTAGTTCGCGCCGGCGACGGTGCCGAGCGCCTTGATCCGGCGTTCGGTCATGGTCGCGTTCACCGAGTAGCCGCCCGCGCCGCAGATCCCCAGCACACCGATCCGGTCCTCGTCCACATAGGACTGAGTGACCAGGTAGTCGATGACGTGGCTGAAGTCCTGCACGCGCAGCGTCGGGTCTTCGATGAACCGCGGTTCGCCGCCGCTGGCGCCCTGGAAGCTCGCGTCGAAGGCGACGGCGACGAAACCCGCGTCGGCGAGCGCGGTTCCGTAGACGTTGCCGGAGGTCTGCTCCTTGCAGCTGCCGATCGGATGCGCGGTGATGACGACGGGGTACTTCTTGGTTTCGTCGAACTCCGGCGGGAAGTACACGTCCGCCGCGATGTCCCAGTAGAGCGCTTTCACACTGACCTGCTCGATTTTGCCCGGCACAGTCTTTCTCGCTTCCTTGGTCGGTTCCCTTCGGTGTTTCCCACGCTACGAACCTCGGCGGCGGTGAGGGAGGGGCTGAGAGCACCCCTTGCGCGCCCGCCGGCCGGCCTGCCGCCGAGGCAGAGCTACAGGATCAGATCGCCGCCGTTGATGTCCACCGTGGCCCCGGTGATGTAGTCGGACTTCGGGGAAAGCAGGAACAGCACCAGTTCGGCGATGTCGGAGGTCGTGCCGATGCGCCGCAGCGGGGTGGCCGCACGGGCTGCTTCCCGTTTCCGCTCGTCGACGGAACCGCTCAGCATCGGGGTTTCCACCAGCCCGGGTGCGATCGCGTTGACGTGCACGTTGTCCGGTGCGGCTTCTAGCGCGACTTGGCGGGTGAGGCCGAGCAACGCGGCTTTGGACGCGGAATAGTGCGCGCCGGCGAAGTTGGCGAGGGTACGCCCGGCTCGCGAGGAGACGTTGACGATCTTGCCGGATCGCCGTGCCTTCATTCCGGGCAGTGTCTCGCGCATCCAGTGGAACGCGCCGTTGACGTTCACCCCCATCAGCCGTGTCCAGTCGTCGTCGGTGATGGTTTCGACCGGCCGGGTGACGCTGACCAATCCCGCGCCGTTGACGAGCAGATCGATCTGTCCGGCGTCCGCGAGGACGGAGGCGGCCGAGGCGCGCACGGCACCGGGGTCGGCGACGTCGCACTGGACCGGGACGATGCCCGCCGCGGGTTCGGAAGCCGGTTCGAGGTCGACCGCGAAGACGGATGCTCCCGCTTGGGCGAGCCGGGCCGAGATTTCCGCGCCCATGCCCCGGCCGGCTCCGGTGATCACGGCGACTTTGCCCGCGAATTCTTCTGTCATGAGTCCGTCAGTCTTCCGGTGTCAGGGGCAGCAGCAAGGCCGCCGTCACGTCGTCGACCTTTTCCAGCGCCAGAACGTCCTGGATCATCCGGTCAGCCGTCGAATCCTCGAGCGGCAGCACCGAGAACGGCAGGCACCTCCGGAACTTGGCGATGAAGTCCTGTTCGCTGAAGGGGTTCTTCGGATGCCCCTTCACGTAGACGTGTTCGGTGGCGATCACCCGCCCGTCGCGCAGGGTCGTGGTCAGCCGGGCGCCCCAGTCGGAAACGGACGGATCCTCGACGGCGGAGATCCGGGTCATCAGCTCCCGCACCTCCGGACGCCGCCGCGCTTCGTCCGAATAGGACTGCACGAACACCCGTCGGTCGAAGGCGGCAGTGGCCACGGCGTAGGGAAGGCTGAACTGGCATTCCGGGACGGTTTGCGGATCCCACTTCTTTTCGGTCGGCTCGCACACTGCCCGCCAGCCCGAGGTCGAGACTGCGATGTGGACGCTCGCGATGTCGGCGGCGGCGAACTCGTGCGCGCGCATCTGCTCGATGATGCCGTCGATCGAAGAGTGCGAGAAATAGCAGGCGCTGTAACCCTTGGTGGTGATCTGAGTCGCCGTCCAGTCCTTTCCGAGGCCGCGGGCGATCGCGTCCGGATCGGTTTCCCAGCGTACGGTGCGCAGAAAACCGTTGGGTCCGGTCAGCACTTCCTGCCGGGGCCCGGTGATGCCGCGGCGAGCGAGCAGGCACGCGGTGATCGCGGATTGGCACACCAGCCCGTGGTGCACACGCACCATCAGCGTCGCCGGTGCGTAGATGCCCATAGTGTGCGGCTGAGTCATCGTGCGGGCGATGCCCTGGGCGTTCTCCAGCTCCTCCTGGGAGAATCCGAGCAGACTGCCGACCGCGGCGACAGCTCCGAAGATGTAGTGCCCGCCGCAGTCGTTGTCCTTCACCGCTTTGCTGATCACCCGGTACGCCGATCCGATGCGGATCAACGTTTCCTGGCCGATCACCAGTGCGGTCAAGAACTCCGCGCCCGTGACGGCCGACCGCAGCCCGGTGGCGGCGAGCAGGCTCGCGACGATGTACTCGCTGACGTGCCCGGCTTCCTCGTGCAGATCGCCGCAGTCCATCGCCCTCGGCATCGGGCCGATGGCCAGCGCGGCTTCGGCGGCGGGCACACGTCCGCCGTAGAACGGCAGGGGCGTTTCCGGTTTGCCGCCCTTGTCCCGCACCAGGTCCGCGATGGCCGGGATGCCGTCCATTCCGGACCCGCCGATCAGGACCGCCATGCAGTCGAGCAGGGTGTGTTTCGCGTGCCGGACGACGTCTTCGGGAAGGTCGGCGCAGGCCGTCCGCGCTGCGAACCGGCACAGCGCGCGCATCGGGTCCTCGGTCATTTCAGCGTCTGCCCCGCGTCGATCTTCAGTTCGAGCCCGGTCACGTAACGCGCTTCGTCGGAAGCGAGGAAGGCCACCGCGTTCGCGACGTCCTCGGGCTCGACCCATGGCACGTCCATCACCGGGATAGTCGCGAACCGGTCCTTGACCCGGTCGGCGGTGCGTTCCGCTTCCGGGAGGTCCGGTGCGAACAGCGCGTACGTTTCGTCGTTGTGGATCAGTTTCGTGTTGACCGATGTCGGCGCCACGCAGTTGACCCGGATCCCGAACGGGGCCAGCTCCAGTGCTTGCGTCTTCATTAGGCCGACCACGCCGTGTTTGGCCGCGACGTACGGCGAAAGGTTCTGCATTCCCTTGATCGCCATGGTCGAGCTGGTGAAGATCATCGACCCTCCCGAGCCCTGGTTCTTGAGGATCGGGATCGCCGCTTTCGCGGTGTGCCACACGCCTTTGAGGACCACGTCCTGAGTGGTCTGCCATTCGAGGTCGGAGATCTCTTCGCTCAGCCCGTACGACCAGATCCCGGCGTTCGCGACCACCACGTCGAGGCGTCCGAGCTGGCGCACCCCGTCGTCGAGCGCGGCCTTCAGCGCGGCGTAGTCGCGCACGTCGACCTGCGCGGTGACCACCGAGCGTCCCAGACTTTTCACCCCACGCGCGGTTTCTTCGAGGTCCGCGGGCGTCGCTGGCGGCGCCACGTTGGTCTCCACCGGTGCGGCGATGTCGACGGCGATGATGTCCGCGCCGTCCCGCGCCAACCGCAGCGCTTCGGCGCGGCCTTGCCCGCGTGCCGCTCCGGTGACGAACGCGACCTTGCCTGCGAGTTTTCCTGGCATGCGCTCAGCTCCGTTCTCGACTCCGTTGTCCGGCCCCGAGATTCGTCCGGTTCGGCCGGTGCGGGAAGGGTGTTTCTCGGCTGTCGAGAAACACCCGGTGCGATGAATCTCAACCGGGTTCGATGGCACGCTGGATCTGGCGCAGGAGCAAAGCGATCCGCGGGTCGGGCGAGTGGAGCCGGTACGCGCGGGAGATGCCGCGGGCAGTGGTGTGCAGCGCGGGCAGCAGTTCGGCGGCCGCGTCGGCGGCGAACGGGACGGTGACGGACAGGGCGGCGAGCGCGGTGCGGTCGTCGGCGAGGATCGGGACGGCGATGCCGGTGGAGTCGAGGGAGATCCAGCGGCGCGCGACGACGTGCCCGACCCGGCGGGCCTCGTGCACGATCCGGGCCACCTCGGAGCGGTCGACGACGCTGTGCTCGGTGAAGCGGACGATCTTGGCGGAGGAGAGGATCTCGTCGCGCACGCCCGGCGGGGCGAACGCGACGAGCACGATGCCGGGCGACGAGGACAGCGCGGGCAGCCGGACGCCGGGCTGGGTGACATTGGTGGCCCCGGCCTGGCGTGCGGACAGGGTGTCGACGTTGAGCACGTCGTTGTGGTCCAGTACCGAAAGCAGCGTCGGCGCCTGGACGACGGCGCGCAGATCCTCCAGGTAGGGGAGAGCGCTCTCGCGCAGGGTCGGCAGCCCGGCCGAGCGGGCCGCGATCTCCCACAGCCGCACTCCAATCCGGATCCGGCGGCCGGCGTCGCGTTCGAGGATTCCCAGCCGGGTCAGTTCCGCCACGATGCGGTGCGCGGAAGGCACCGGAATCCCGGTGCACCGGGCGATCTCGGACGCGGTGCGCGCGCTGCCCGTGTCTTTCACCGCCTCGAGCACGCGCACGACCCGCTCGATCATCGACTCGCCGCGCGGCGACATCCGCCCCGCCTCTTTCCGCGCCTGGGGGCATTCTCCTGAAGTACGGCGGCCGGTGTCATTCGTCGGCCCAGGTCACCACTTCCTCCAGCGGCGCACGGGCGGTGCGGTAGCTGTTCGTCGGATGGTCCTCGTCGGGATAGCCGAACGAGATGCCGAGCAGGATCTTCCGGTCTTCCGGGATGTCGAAGTGCTGCCGGATCAGCGTGGCGTGCCCGGCGAGTGCGGCCTGCGGGATCGCGCCCAGCCCGAGGCTTTGCGCCGCCAGCAGGAAGGTTCCGACGTACAGGCCGCTATCGACGGCGCCGTAGAGGTCGTGCACGGCGTCGGTGGTGACGATGGCGACGTGCGGGGCGCCGAAGAATCGGAAGTTCTCGAACGCTTGCCGGGCGGATGCTTCCCGGTCGCCGCGTTCGATGCCGACGGCTTCGTACAGTTGCCAGCCGCTGGCGCGGCGCCGGTCGCGGTACACGCCGCGGTATTCGGCGGGCGGGGCGAAGTCGAACTCGGCCGGGTTCTCCCGTGCCCACTCGGTCATCGCTTTCCGGAACCGTTCGGTCGCCGCGCCGCTGGTGACGATCACCTGCCAGGGCTGGGTGTTGCACCACGACGCCGTCCGCTGCGCGAGCGACAGCAGCCGCTCGACGACCGGCCGGGGCACCTGCCGGTCCTGGTAGGCGCGACAGCTCCACCTTGTGACCAGCAGATTTTCGAGTGCCTCGTCAGGGGTCATGCTTGCCAGTCTAGCAATAATATAAAAAATATTGCCAGCTCGGCTCTGGTGGACCCGGCTCATCGGCTGGACGGCGTGGTGGAGGCGTAGGTCGCGTTCGACCGGCAGACCGGTGGCAAGAAGATCATCGAATTCTGGCGCAGGGAAGCGAAAAGGTGCCAGCGAGCCTGAGACTCGCTGGCGCCTTTTCGCCGATTCAGGCCCGCAGCAGCTTGGCGAACTCGGCGGCCGGCTGGTCGAGATCGCCGTCCTTGATCGCGTGCAGCAGTGCGGCCCGCTGGTCCTCGCTCAGCGCCGAGGACAGCACGTCGTGGAACTTCGCGTCCAGATCCGCCTGCGACATCGGGTTTTCCGCTGTCCCGGCGGGGTTGTCCACGAACACCTGCTCGCTCGTGCCGTCCTGATAGGTCACCGTGAGGTCCGCGACCCAGCGTCCGGGGTACTGCTCGTCCAGGTCCGGCCGCACCTCGATTTTCACCTTCCGGGCCAGCGCGGCGACGTCGCTGTCTTCGCCGAGGTCCAGTTTCCCGGCCAGGTAAGCCTGATGCGTCGAGAACCCGTTTCCGCGCCCCAGCGCCGACAGCGCGAACTGGAACGGGAGGCTGTACTGGAGGTGTTCGATGATCTTCGGCGCGTACGCGTTGCGGTTCTGGTTGCCGATCACCACGTCCCCGCCGGTCTGGATGCCCAGCAGCACCGACTCGATCCGGTCCGCGTCTCCGGTCAGCTGCCGCGCGCCGTCGATGTAGGCGTGGTTGATCCCGCAGCAGCAGTAGGGCTTGAGCCAGACGCGGGAGATCTCGAAGGTCTCGCCGAGCCCGAAGGCGGCCGCGGCCTCGTCGCCGACCTCCACCGCGGCGAAGGTGCGGAAGAAGCCCTTCGAGCCGGTCAGGAAGGTGGTCGGGCCGGTGATCCCGGCTCCGGCGAGTTCGGCCGCGCGGATGCCGCCGCGGGTCCCGATGCCCGAGTGCACGCGTTTGATCGAACCGCCGCCGGAGGTGTACTCGGTGGTGCCGGAGGCGTGGCTGAGCGCGATCGAGAGCGCGTGCCCGGTGGTCTCCAGGTCGAATCCGCGCAGTTTGGCGACCACCGCGGCGGCGCCGAAGGTCGACAGCAGGCCGTGCGGGTGGAACCCGCGCACGAGGAGATCGGGATTCGCCAGCTTGCCGATCCGGGTGTAGACCTCGTATCCCGCGACGATGGCGGTGAGCACGTCGCGCAGGTCGGAGCCGAGTTCTTCGCCGACGGCCAGCGCCGCGGAGATCACGCAGCTGCCCGGATGCGCGGAACTGGACCGGTGCGCGTCGTCGTACTCGAAGCCGTGGCCGAAGGTGGCGTTGAGGAACGCCGCGTCGGCCGCGCTCATCGCGTCGCCGGTCGCGACGACGTGCGCGTTTCCGGGGACGTGTGCCGCCCTGGTCGCTTCGAGCACGGCTTGGCTCCACGGCAGCGCCGCGCTGCCCACCTGGAGGGCGAGCTGGTCCTGCAGCAGCCGGCGGGTCCCGGCGACGGCTTCGGCCGGGATCGCGTCGAAGGTCAGGTCGGTGACGAGCCGCGCCGCGGCTTCTTCGACGGGAGAGAAGGTACCCACAGTGGTTGCCTTTCCGATCAGGAGAGGGGGAGGCCGTAGGACTTGAGCTCGACGTAGGCGTCGAAGCCCTCGGGGCCCGCTTCGCGGCCGATGCCGCTGTTCTTGAATCCGCCGATCGGCGCGGTGAAGCCGACCGGGTTGCCGTTGACCTCGACGGTGCCGGTGCGGATCCGCCGGGCGACCGCCAACGCGTGCTCCGGGTCGGCGGAGAACACCGAACCGTTGAGGCCGTAGTCCGAGTTGTTGGCGATGGCGACCGCCTCGTCCTCGGTGTCGAAGGCGTGCACGGTCAGGACCGGGCCGAAGATCTCCTCCTGGGCGATCTTCGCGCCCGGTTCGACGTCGGCGAACACGGTGGGGGAGACGTACCAGCCGCGCTCCAGCCCGTCCGGCCGTCCGCCGCCGATCAGCAGCGACGCGCCGGACGCTTTGCCGTCGGCGAGATAGCCCTCGACCCGGGTGCGCTGCGCCGCGCTGGCGAGCGGGCCGATCTCGGTCGCCGGGTCGAACGGATCGCCGACCGGCATCGACCCGATCAGGTCCACCAGCCGGTCGTGGAGTTCGTCGCGGCGCGAGCGGGAGACCACGATGCGGGTCTTGTTGCTGCACACCTGGCCGGTGTTGCGCAGCGACACGGCGCGGACGGCGGCGATCGCGGCGTCCAGGTCGGCGTCGTCGAGCAGTACCGCCGCGGACTTGCCGCCCAGTTCGAGCGTGCAGCGGCGCAGGTCCTGGCCGCACAACGCGCCGATCCGCCGCCCGGCCGCGGTGGAGCCGGTGAACGACACCTTGTCCACGCCGCGATGCCGGACGAGATATTCGCTGACTTCCCGCCCCGCCGGGACGATGTTGACCACTCCTTCGGGCAGCCCGATTTCTTCCAGCAGATGGCCGAGGAGGTACGCGTCGAGCGGGGTTTCCGGCGAGGGCTTGAGCACCATGGTGCAGCCGGCCAGCAGCGCGGGCGCGAGCTTGATCATGGTGATCAGCAACGGCGCGTTCCACGGCACGATCGCGGCGACCACCCCGACCGGTTCCCGGGTGACGAGCGCGTGCCCGGTCGCGGACCGGCGGGTGTCTTGCCACTGATAGCCCGGCGCGAGATCGAGGAACGCGTCGAGCAGCAGCCGCGGGCCGATCGCCTGCATCTTCGTCGACAGCGTGATCGGGCAGCCCATCTCGGCGCTGACCAGTTGCGCGATGTCGGTTTCGCGCTCGGCCAGAGCGGCGCTGAGCTTGCGCAGCACGGCGATCCGCTCTTCGAGCGGCAGGCGAGGCCACGGGCCGTGGTCGAACGCATGGCGCGCGGCGGCGACTGCCGCGTCCATGTCCGATTCGACGCCCTCGGCCACCCGGGCGAGGACTTCCTCCGTGGAGGGGGAAACCACGTCGAAGCGCCGGCCGGACGCCGGGGCCGTCCACCGCCCGCCGAGGAAAAGCTTGTCGTAGTGGCCTTGCCACAGCTGGGGCTGTGCGGGCATCGGGGCACGCTCCTTGCTCGTCCGAGGGAGACCGAGGTCAGCATACAGAATATAAAATATCTAAACTAGAGGCAGCGGCGAACGCGGGCGCCTTGACTCGTGACGGGCCAGATAATATAAAATATTATCGCAGTGCACCCTCACCGAAGGCGGGCGACATGCAGCACAAGCCACTCGACGGCATCCGGATCCTGGAGATCGGGGGCTACATCTCGCTCCCGTTCGGGACCTCGATGCTGTGCGGCCTCGGCGCCGAGGTGGTGAAGGTGGAGAAGCCGGTCGTCGGCGAGGACTTCCGGCGCCGGATGAACAACGAAAGCCCGTACTTCCGCCAGTACAACGCCGGCAAGCGCAGCCTTTCGGTCGACCTCAAGACCGCCGAGGGGATCGACCTGATCAAGGCGCTGGTGCCGCGCTTCGACGTGGTGCTCGAGAATCTCCGCCCCGGCAAGCTCGCCGCCATGGGGCTCGGTCCCGACGAGTGCCGGGAACTGCGCCCGGACGTCGTCTACGGCTCGGTCACCGGGTTCGGCTCCACCGGCCCGCTGGCCGACCGGCCCGCCTACGACACGATCGGGCACGCGTTCGGCGGGCTGTACTCGCTCTTCAGCGACGACGGGCGGCCGCAGCTCGCGGGCGGGCTGAGCGCGGACCTGGTGACCGGGCTGACGACGGCGGCGGGCGTTCTCGCCGCGCTGGTCGGCAAGCTGAAGACCGGGCAGCCGCAGCGGATGGAGACCTCGATCATGGAGGCGGTCAGCGTGCTCACCGCCGACGGCATCACGCAGGCCTTCGAACTCGGCCGCGATCCCAGCCGCACCAGCAGGCACCCGCAGGCGCAGAACTTCTGCGTGCCGACCTCCACGGGCGAGTACCTCGCGGTGCACCTGTCGTCGTCGCAGAAGTTCTGGCAGGCGCTGTGCCGCGCGCTGGAGCGCACCGATCTGCTCGAGGACCCGCGCTTCGCCGAGTACCGCCCGCGCGAGGCGAACTACTTCGAGCTGGTGCCGATCGTCGAGGCGGAGTTCGCGCGCAAACCCAAGGAATATTGGGAGCGCGTGCTCACCGAACACGACGTGCCGTTCGCGCCGGTGCTGTCCATGACCGGCTACCTCGACCACCCTCAGGTGCGGCACCTGGACATCGCCGACCATCAGCCAGACGGTCTCGCGCTGCTCCGTCCGCCGTGGACGTTCGACGGCGTGCGCCCGGACCGGTCTTCGGTCGCGGCGACGGTGGGCGCTGACTCCCGTGCGGTCGCGAGCGAGGTGCTGGCGGCCGAAGACGTCGAAAAGCTGTTCGCGACCGGCGTCCTGTACGAATCCTGAACGATTACTGGAGAACTTCGATGAAGCCGTACCGTTCCATGCTCTTCGTCCCCGGCCACAAGGCTTCCTGGGCGGACAAGGGTCTCGCGTCCGGTGCCGACGCGCTGATCCTCGACCTCGAAGACTCGGTCCCGGTCGCGGAAAAGGAGAGCGCGCGCCCGGTCGTCGCGGAGACGATCGACCGGCTGCACGCGCAGGGCGTGCGTCCCGACGTGTGGGTGCGGCCCAACGCGTCAGTCAGCGGCATCCAGGGCGCGGACCTCGAAGCGGTCATCCGGCCCGGCCTGGCCGGACTGTTCCTGCCGAAAGTGTTCGACGCCGAGGAACTGATCCGCATCGACGCGGTCGTGTCGCACATCGAGGCGCGCGAGGGACTTGAAGCGGGCAGCGTCGGGCTGATCGTGAGCTTCGAGACCGCGGTGTCGATGGCGCACTGCGAGGAGATCGCCGCCGCGACGACTCGGGTGTCCAGCCTGCTCGGCGCGACCGGCCCGAGCGCCGACGTCGGCCGCGAGCTGGGCTTCGAGTTCACCCCGGCCGGACTGGAGACGCTGTACCTGCGCAGCAGGCTCGTGCTCGCCGCCCGCGCGGCCGGACTGCACCACCCGGTGGCCGGGGTGTGGCAGGACATCCGCGATCTCGACGGCGCGCGCCAGTTCTGCGCGGACAACAAGCAGCTGGGCTACCGCGGCATGGTGTGCATCCACCCGTCGCACGTGGCGATCGCCAACGAGGTGTTCACGCCGGCACCGGAGGCGGTCGATCACTCCCGGCGGCTGATCGAGGCGTTCCGCGCGGCGGAGGCGGCGGGCAGCGCGGCGGTGGACTTCGAGGGCCAGCACGTCGACATCGCGCATGTGAAGACCGCGGAGGGGATCGTCGCGCAGGCGGACGCGATCGCGGCGAACGCTTGATCTGTTCCCGGCTGTTTCCGGGGCGGTCCGCCTCGGCCGGTTCGAGGATTGTCGCGCGGGCGGAGACTAGTGCGGCGAATGCCCGGAAAGCACCAATGCCAGGAGCTTAAGGCGGCGCTGCGGGTGCGTTCGCGCCGCGTCTGCCCAGGTCGATGGTGTCGCCTGGCCTGGGATGCGCGGTGTGCGGTCCGTGAGGGGAACCCTGAGGGAATCTGATTCCTTCAGGGTGGCCCTCACGGACCGCAAGACATGGTCAGGCGGGGAGCAATCGGGCATTTCGGCGGCTGTGGCGTCTCTTGTGGACGGTCAGCGAGACTGAGACCACGCGGCTCAAGATCCTGGCATTGCCGAAAAGCACCGGCTGGGTCACCTCGATCGAGGTGACCCAGCCGGTTTCGTTCTGTCAGCGGCGATCGGCGGGCCGCTCAGCCGCTGTCCGGTGTGGACTATTCCCTCTCTTCCGACCAGAGACCGCGCTCCTCGAGCATCCGGACGACGTTGTCGGCTCCGTCGAGGATGTGCCGTTCGGCGATCGTGCGCGCCTTGCGGGCGTGGCGGCCGCGCAAGGCCTGCAGCAGTTCGGCGTGGTCGGCGAGAGTGTGCTCGACGTGGCCTTCGATCGTCGCGTAGAAGCGGTTCGGCAGGTGCTTGACCACGGAGCTGAGCAGCAGCGTCAACCGGTGGGAGTCGGCGGCCAGGTTGAGCTGGCGGTGGAACTCGTGGCCGAGCCGGGTGATCGCTTCCTGGTCCCCGGCTCCGGCGGCCTTCTCGAAATCCTCGTTGATCGCTTCGAGGCGCGCGACCTGCTCCGGCGTGATCTTCTTGGCGGCGCGCGCGGCCAGTTCGGCGGAGAACTGGGCCTGCGCCCAGAACAGGTCCCGCACGTCCTGGCGCGACACCGGGGCCACGACGAACCCGCGGCGCGGCACGAGTTCCACGAAACCCTCGCTGCGCAACGAGAGCAGCCCTTCGCGCACGGGCGTGTTGCTGACCCCGACCGCCTCGGCGATGGGTTCGGTGCGCAGGAATTCGCCCGGCTTGACGTCGCCGGACATGATCAGCTCGCGGACGTACGTCGCGACTTCCTCGGGCAGCTGCTGACGGCGGTCGCCGCCGCGCAGCCGGGCCAGTTCGTCGGCCACGGGCCACCTCCCCAACGCCTCGAAGCGGTTTCGAGGATCTGATGTTCAGCAAAGAACATGATATATCGACGGCAGGAGATTATGGCACGGCCGGCAGGCTCCCGGGCGCGCCGACCCGCCGCGGATCCACCGGCGCGGCGGCGAGCAGCGCGGTTCCGCTGACCGTGCCGAGGGGCCCTTCGCGGTCGAACACGGTCGCGGTCGTGACCGCGACGCCGTCGTGCTCGACGCGGTGGTCGGCGGCGAGGCCCAGCTGCAGGTCGCTCGCGGGGACGCGGCCGAGGGTGAGCGTGAGGTCGGCGTTGATGAACTCCAGGCCGGCGTCGCCCCAGTTGGTCACGAGGTTGACCAGGTCCGCGGCGGTCGCGGCGTGCTGGAAGGGCGTGGGCCGCTCGCCGCGCACGATGTCCTGGGGGAACACCCAGAGCGTCTTGCGCGAGGCGTTCTGGTGCGGTTCGGGCGATCCGGTCCAGCCGACGCCCTCGCTGTGGAACACGCGCGGTTCCTCGGTCGCGGGCGCCACGTCCGGCGGCGGTGGCGCGGGGTGCCCAGCCGGGGCCCAGACGCTGCCGACAGCGGGGGAGCCGGCCGCGAGGAACAGCCCGGAGCCCTTGCCGACGAGGGTTTCCCCTTGCCAGAGCGTCGCCTCGACGAGGCAGAGGCGACGTCCGCGGCGCACGACCTCCGTCCGTACGGCCGAGGGCGCGAACGCCGCCGGGCGCAGCAGATCGACAGTCCAGCGGGCCGGGCGGAACGCTCCCGTCCCGGCCGCCCGTTCCGCGGCGCGAGCGAGCGCTCCGCTGGTCGCCATGCCGCGCAGCTGCGCGCCGTCGCTCCAGCTCGCCCGTGCTTCCGGCAGCGGGTGCAGGAGTTCGCCGTCCGGGCCTGGCGCCGCGGTGAAAAAGGCCATCGTCACCTCCCAAATATAACATTTTATATGTCAGAGGAAGGAGGCGGCCGGGACAGCGTCGTCAGCTTTCGGCGGGCGTCGGCAGCACCTCGTCGTTGTGCTGCCCGACTTCCGGCGCGGGGCGGGGGGCGAGCCGGGCCCCGTCCACTTGGATCGGCGACTTCGGCGCCTGATGCGGGCCCGCGCCGGGCTGGTCGACCTCTCCGAACAGCGCCAGTTCGCGCAGCGCGGCCCCGCTGTCGCGGCCGAGTTCGGCGAAACTGCGGTAGCGCTCCCACAGAATCCGGTGCCGTGTCAGCGTTTCCGCCGCTTCGGCGTACGGCGTCCGCCCGAACCACCTCGCGAGCAGCGGCGTGATCACGTCGCGGTGCCGGTAGCGGTCGGACTCGGTGGCGAACGAGATTCCCAGCGCCTCGGCCAATCCGGCGAAGGCGGCCGACAATCCGGTCGCGGAGAGCATTTTCGCCCAGTGCCGTTCGGTGAGCAGCACGATCATCACCCGGACGCCGTCGGCGGTCTCGAAATCGTGGCCGTAGGTGCCGTAGACGTCGTTGCCCGACTTCGTCCGCTCGTGGCCGGTGAGCTGTGCTTCGGCGAGGTAGCCGAGGTTCCCGGCGGTGGCGAGGGCGACGTCTTCCAGCGCGACCCGGATCGACCGGCCGCGGCCGGTGACCTGCCGGTGCCGTTCGGCGGCCAGTAGCCCGACCGCGAGATACAGTCCGGCGCAGACGTCCCACGCGGGCACCACGTGGTTGACCGGCTCGGATCCGGTGCCGGTGAGCAGCGGGAAGCCGGTGGCGGCCTGGACGGTGTAGTCGACCGCGGCACCGCCGTCGGCTCGGCCGGTGAGCAGGACGTGGATGAGGTCCGGTCGCCGCTCGCTCAGCGCTTCGTAGCCGAGGTCGGCGTGTCGTTCGGTGTTGGTCACGACCACGCACGGGCCGCCGTCGACGATCAGGTCGGCGACCCGGCGGCGGTCCACTTCGGACTCCAGGTCGACGGCGATCGCCCGTTTTCCCTTGTTGAGCCCGGACCAGTAGAGGCTGGTCCCGTCGTCCGACAGTGGCCAACGCGTGCGATCCGCGGCGCCGCCGAGCGGCTCGACTCGCACGACGTCCGCGCCGAGCTGGGCCAGAGTCAGCCCGCACAGCGGCGTCGCGACATAGGCGGACAGCTCGACCACTCGCAACCCGTTCAGCAGAGCGGGGTTCATGCGTCGTGCACCCGGGAGAAGTCCGGCTTGCGGCGTTCGCGGTGCGAGGCGAGGCCTTCGTGCACCTCGGGCCCGCCGAAGCCGTAGAACTCCAAAGCGAGCGAGGAGTCGAAAATGGCACCGGCGAGCTGGCGGTACCAGAGGTTGAGGCTCTGCTTGGTCCAGCGGATCGCGGTGGGCGCGCCGTTCGCGAGTTCGTGCGCGATCTCTCGGGCGGTGGGCAGCAGGTCGGCTTCCTCGTCCACGCACAGCGACACCAGGCCGATCCGTTCGGCTTCGGCACCGTTGAGCGGTCGGCAGGTCATCAGGTAGTACTTGGCTTTGGCCATCCCGCACAGCAGCGGCCAGCACACCGCGGCGTGGTCGCCCGCGGCGACGCCGAGGCGCGTGTGGCCGTCGATGATCTTGGCGTTGGCGGTGACCACGGAGACGTCCGCGAGCACTCCGGCGACGAGCCCGGCGCCGACAGCGGGGCCATGGATCGCCGAGACAATCGGCTTGGAGCAGTCGATCACGTTGTAGACCAGGTCCCGCGCCTCCCGCATGGTGCGGGAGCGCGCTTCGAAGTCGGTGGCCAGCTTCTCGACCAGATCGAACGACCCGCCCGCGGAGAAGCCTTTGCCTTCGCCGCGCAGCAGAACGGCTTTCACCGAAGGGTCGCGGTCGAATTCGCGCCAGACGTCGGCTAGATCGGCGTGCGCGGCTTCGCTCACCGCGTTGAGGTTCGGGGCGTCGAGGACGAGTTCGAGGACGCCGTCCTCGTCCGGTCCGTCGATCCGCAGGTTCTCGAATCGTGCGTAGCGGCTCATGCCGCTCCCTTCTTGCCGTCGCGGAGGAACAAGCCCTCGCGGTCGTACTTTCGCAGCTGTCGTACGTCTTCTTCGGTCACCTCGGGCAGTTCGCGCAGGTCGTCGGCGACGGTGAGGTCCCAGCCGCACCGCGACCGGACGTGCTCGACGCGTTCGGCCAGCGGCTCCGGACCGGGCGCGATCGCGGTGAGCACGAGTTCGCCGTCGCGCTGGGTCAGGATGCCGAGATCGGTGACCACGGCCCGGACCCGTGCGCCGGGGCTGGTGACGTAGCTGCAGTTTTCGATGAACCGCCGCGGGCTCATCGTCCCGACGACGTACGTCTCGTCCGCACCGGTCACGACGTCGTTCCCGCCGCCGGAACCGACGAGATACGGGCCGCCCGCGATCCGGGTGGTGTTGATGTTGCCCTGCCGGTCGATTTCCGCCGCGCCGACGCAGGCGATCGAGCGCGTCGCGGGGCCGTTGACGAGATTCCCCAGCGCCTGTTCGGTGTCAAGCAGCATCGAGGACGACGGGAAGTTGGCGAAGCTGAAGATGAACGGGTCGCCGGGCGTCGGCGAGTAGTCCCAGAGCCCGAGTTCGGCCGCCAGCGCGACCTCGTGCCCGTCGGCTTTCGCTTGTTCGACGGCCACCCAGGCGGCGAGGTTCGCCAGACCGGCTCCGGCGAGCACGCCGTCGGCGCGGGTTTCGGCGATCCGGGACCGGACCAGTGCGGCGAGCCAGGTCGCCGCGCGTTCCGGCCGGGTCACTGGCCCGGTGTGCTCGCCGCGGCCGGTCGGCGGAGTCGACTGCCCGAGCGTGCGGGTCAGGTCGGCGAGTCGCGCTTCGCCGAGTTTCGCCAGGTAGGTGTCGTGGTCGATGAGGATCCATTCGCGGATCCAGTCGTCGAAGTCCGCCGAACGGCTCGCTTCCCGCGCCGCGATCCAGAACTCGACGTCCTCGGCGTAGCCGTCGACCGGCAGCCGCGCGCCCTCGGTGCCGGGGAAGACCCCGCCGGGATGGGCGCCGAACGGAGCCTCGACCACGGCCAGCACCCGGTGTGCCGGAATGCGGACGAACGAAGCCCACGGACGCAGATCGTCAACGACTTTCTCCACCGTCGCCAGCACTCCGCGACGCGCGGCGAACGCGCCGATCGAGCCCTCGAACATCGGCGGCGCGATCGCCAGATTGCCCTGGCGGTCGGCGACCGCGGCGTGCACGATCGCGACGTCCGGGGTGAGCGGCGCGACCAGGCCGACGCGGCCGAACGGCGTGTCGACCTCCGCGTAGCCGGGGTTTTCGGCCATTGACGAATCGCGGACCGAGCCCGTGACGACTGCGGGCACGCCGGTAGCGGCGGCGCGCAAGCCCTGGATGTAGCTCAGGAACGACCAGTTCTCGACCTCGACCGAACCGTCCGAATAGGACTGCTGGAACACCGGATTCGGCGTGAACACGGGAAACGAGTCTCCCGAGTAGACAGTCACGACCTTCTCCAGGCACCCGGAGCGGAACAGCGCCGCGCCGAGCGAGGACAGGCTGGCCATGATCAGCGTGAACCGCGACGGCCGGTGCCAGTGCTGCCGCGCGATCTCGCGCACGAGCGCGCTCCAGCGGCTGTGTCCCAGGATGACGTGCAGCGCGTCGCCCTCGCGGACATGGCGGGAGACGGCTTCGTCGAGGCGGCAGAAATCGGTCATCCGGCCACGACCACCAAAGTTTCGGCGACACACGCCGGCTTCGCCGCGCCTTCGAGTTCCACGGTGTACCGCGTGGTGACGGTGACCCCGGCGGCGCTGTCTTTCGCCTCGGCGAACGTCGCACGGGCGCGCAGCCGGGACCCGACCGGAACTGGGGCCGGGAAGCGGACCTTGCCCAGCCCGTAGTTGATCCGCGCGGACCCGCACTCGAGCCGGACCAGTTGCGCGCTGAAGAACGGGATCAGCGACAGAGTGAGGAAGCCGTGCGCGATCGTCGACCCGAACGGCCCGTTCGCGGCCCGCTCGGGATCGGTGTGGATCCACTGCCGGTCGCCGGTGGCTTCGGCGAAGGCGTCGATCCGCGCCTGGTCGACGGCGAACCAGTCGGTCGGCCCGATTTCCTCGCCGATCGCGGCCCGGACTTCGTCGGCTGAGCTGAATACGCGGGTCATGCGGTCACCCGCTCGAAGACCGCGGCGAGGCCTTGCCCACCGCCGATGCACATGGTTTCGAGTCCGTATCGGGCTTCGCGGCGCTGCATTTCGCGGGCCATGGTGGCGAGGATGCGGGTGCCGGTGGCTCCGACGGGGTGGCCGAGGGAGATGCCGGAGCCGTGGACGTTGAGCCGGTCGAAATCCTTGTCGCCGAAGCCCCATTCGCGGGTGCAGGCCAGCGCTTGTGCGGCGAAGGCTTCGTTGAGTTCGATGAGGTCGATGTCGGAGATCTTGAGCCCGGCGCGTTCGAGTGCGAGCGCGGAGGCGGGCACCGGTCCGATGCCCATCACCTTCGGCTCGACCCCGGCGACGCCGTGGGACACGAGCCGGACGAGGGGGCGGAGGCCGAGTTGGTCGGCGCGTTCGCGGGTGGTGACGATGCAGACGGCGGCGGCGTCGTTCTGGCCGCTGGCGTTGCCTGCGGTGACCGTCGCTTCGGGATCTTGTTTGCCTAGCACCGGTCGCAGCTTCGCAAGGGTCTCGACGGTGGTGTCGGGCCGGGGGTGTTCGTCGGTGTCGACGACGGTGGTGCCTTTGCGGGTCTCGACCGGCACCGGGATGATCTCCTCGGCGAAGACTCCGGATTGCTGTGCGGCGACGGCCCGGCGGTGTGATTCGGCGGCGAGCCGGTCTTGTTCTTCGCGACTGATGCTGTACTGGCGTCGCAGGTTTTCGGCGGTTTCGAGCATGCCGCCGGGGACGGGGTAGTGCTTGCCGCCGGGGGTTTGGCGGCCGCGGGTGAGGGAGTCGTGGAGGTGGACGCCTGCTCCGGTGGCACCCCAGCGGAGATCGTTGGCGTAGAAGACGGTGTTGGACATGCTTTCCGCGCCGCCGGCGACGATCAGGTCGCTCGCGCCCGCCTGCACCTGGAGCGCGGCCAGCAGCACCGACTGCAGCCCGGATCCGCAGCGGCGGTCGACCTGCATGCCGGGCACGGTGACCGGCAGCCCGGCGTCGAGCGCGACTACCCGGCCGATCGCCGGGGCTTCGGCGCTGGGGTAGCAGTGGCCGAGGATGACGTCGTCGATCGCGTCGGCGGGCAGGCCGGTGCGCTCCAGGAGGCCTTTGAGCGCGATAGTGCCGAGGTCGGCGGCGGGCACGCTCTTGAGCGCACCGCCGAAGCGGCCGATCGGGGTGCGGACAGGTTCGCAGATGACGGCGTCACGCATGGGGAGTGCCTTCCTCGGGGTAGTCGGCTTCGAGGCTGGTGCACGGTCCCGCAGGACCGACGAGAGTCACGGTCGCGCCGCCGGGACGCGGTTCGGTGCGCAGGTGCGCGGGCTGGCCGCAGAACAGCGGTGCCAGGTTGCGGTGCGCCAGCCGGGTCACTCGCGCGTCGGGGGAGTCCAGGCGCAGCACCTCGGCCAGTGCGAGCGACATCAACGGCCCGTGCACGACCAGGCCGGGATAGCCCTCGGTCCGGGTCGCGTAGGGCCAGTCGTAGTGGATGCGGTGGGCGTTCGCGGTGGCGGCGGAGAAGCGCATCAGCAGGGTGGGGTCGGTGGTGAAGTCCCAGCCGTCTTCGCTGCGGCGGAACGGGGCACCGGCGAGGTCGGTTGGCGCCGGGGCTGCGTCGGAGGTGGTCGTGCCTGCTTCGCGGTAGATGAGGTCCTGCCGTTCCTCGACGAGCGGCGAACCGTCCACACCGGACAGCACGGTCCGCACCACGACGATCACCAGCTGTCCGGAACGGCCGGATTTCTCCGTCACCGAGTCCACAATGGACCAACGGGTGACCGTCTCGCCGATCTTCGGGGCCCGGTGCACGGTCACCTCGCCGCCGGCGAACATCCGCCGCGGCAGGTCGATCGGCGGAAGGAACGTGCCGCGGGCGGGGTGTCCGTCGGGGCCGAGTTCGGAGGAGACCGGCCAGCGGGGGAGTGCGACCCAGTGCCACAACGGCGGCAGGTCCTCGCCCGGCTGCGGGGCAGGCAGCCCGTTGTCGAACAGTGCGGCCAGCGCCTCGACCGGGGCCGGGTCCACCAGCTCCGCGGTGGTGACGGCGTGCGGTTCCCAGCCGGTCACATGAATCGCCCGCCGGTCACTTCGAGCACGGTGCCGGTCATGTAGGAGGACAGGTCGGAGGCGAGGAACAGGGCCACCGAGGCGATTTCGCTGACTTCGCCCGCGCGGTGCATCGGGATCTCGGCCATTTTCTGGTCCCAGGCTTTCTGCGGCATGGCCTCGGTCATCGCGGTGCGGATCAGGCCCGGTTGGATCGCGTTGACCCGGACGCCGTGGTGCGCCATTTCTTTGGCCGCGGCCTTGGTCAGCCCGACGATCCCGGCTTTGGCGGCGGAGTAGTTGGTCTGCCCGACCATGCCGACCTTGCCCGAGAGCGAGGACAGGTTGACGATCGCGCCGCTCTTGCGTTCGCGCATGAGCGCGGCGGCTTTGCGGGTGCCGTTCCAGGTTCCCTTGAGGTGCACGGAAATGACCTGGTCGAAGTCGTCCTCGGTCATGGTGCGCATGGTCGCGTCGCGGGTGATGCCCGCGTTGTTGACGAACACGTCCACCGGAGACGGGGCCGCGGCGAGCAAAGCGTCCACATCGGACGCTTTGGTGACGTCGCAGGCGACGCCGACACCGTCCAAGCTCTCGGCGGCTTTCGCGGCCGCGTCGCCGTCGATGTCGCCGAGCACCACGCGGGCGCCCTGGGCGACGAACAGCTGGGCGATGGCGAGTCCGATGCCTTGCGCGCCGCCGGTGATCACGGCGGTCCGGCCGGTGAGCAGAGTCATGGCGATTCCTCAGATCTTGTTGCGGGCGACGAGTTGGGCGGCGATGACGTTGCGCTGGATTTCGTTGGTTCCCTCGCCGACAATCATCAACGGGGCGTCGCGGAAGTAGCGTTCGACGTCGTATTCGCGGGAGTATCCGTAGCCGCCGTGGACGCGGATGGCGTCGAGCGCGACCTGCATCGCGGTTTCCGAGGCGAACAGCTTGGCCATCCCGGCCTCCATGTCCGCGCGTTCGCCCGCGTCGAGCTTCTCCGCAGCGTCCAAGGTGAGCAGCCGGGCCGCGCGCATCTTCGTGGCCATGTCGGCGAGAAGGTTGCCCACGGACTGGTGTTTCCAGATCGGCTTGCCGAACGATTCACGTTCCTGGGCATAGCGGACGGCGTCGTTCAACGCGGCCTGCCCGACGCCCAGCGCACGGGAGGCGACCTGGATCCGGCCGACTTCCAGCCCGCGCATCATGTGCGACCAGCCCTGGTTCGGCTCGCCGCCGAGAACCGCCTCGGCAGGCACTTTCTGGCCGTCGAAGACGAGTTCGCAGGCTTCGACGCCGCGGTAGCCGAGTTTGGGCAGCTTCTTCGAGATGGTGAGCCCGTCGCCGGGTTCCACCAGGAGAACGCTCATGCCGCGATGGGCGGGGGAGGCGTCGCGGTCGGTGATGCACAGCAGCCCGATCAGGCCGGAGTGCGCGGCGTTGGAGATCCAGGTCTTCGACCCGGTGATCGTGTAGCCGTCGTCGCCCGGCACAGCCTGGGTGCGCATGGCCTGCAGGTCGCTGCCGCCGCCGGGCTCGGTCAGCGCCATCGTCGCCCGGATACGTCCCTCGGCCATCGCGGGCAGGTACTTCTCGCGCTGCTCCGGGGTGCCGAAGGTTTTGATGAGATAAGTGATGACGGAGTGCCCGCCGATCGCGCCCGCCAGGCTCATCCAGCCGCGCGCGAGTTCCTCGGTGACGCGGGCGAAGCAGGCGGTGCTGACGTCGACCCCGCCGTACTCGGCCGGGACGAGCAGGCCGAAGAAGCCGAGTTTCTTCATCTCGTCGATGAACTCGGCCGGGTAGATGTCGTCGGCCTCGAATTCGCGGACGCGGGGCCGGACCCGTTCGTCCACGAATTCCGCGACCAGGGCGACCATCTGCTGTTCGTCGTCGGTGAGCGTCATCGCCCGTTCCCTTCTCGTGCCTGCCGGAGGACGCGCTGGGCGCGTTCCAGCACCGGCTTGTCGACCATCTGCCCGTTCACCGCGACCGTGCCGTCCGCACCGGCGTCGAGGATCGACTGTGCCCAGCGGATTTCCTCGCGGGTCGGCCGCAGCGCCGCGGCGGCGACGGGGACTTGTTTCGGGTGCACGCACAGCTTTCCGGCGAACCCGAGCCGCCGTGCGTAGTGGACTTCGTCAGTGAGATGCAGCTCGTTGTCCAGGTCCGCGGTGACGCCGTCGATCGGCCCCGGCAGCCCCGCTGCGGCGGAGGCGAGGACGAGCGCGCCCCGTGCGGCGACGAACGCGTCCCGGTCGGCCGGATCGGCGCCGAGTTCCGCGGCGAGGTCGAAGCTGCCGAACGCGAGGCGCTGCACGTTCGGGACGGTCGCGGTCTCCCGCGCGTCCAGCACCCCGCGCGCGGTTTCGACCAGCGCGATCACCACCGGCAGGACCCCGAGCTGTTCGCCCGCGGCACGCGTCGTGGCCGGTTCGGCTTTCGGCAGCATCACGGTGCACCGGCGCCGCCTGAGCACGGCGAGGTCTTCGTCGTGCCAGGCGGTGCCGGCGGCGTTGACCCGCACCGCGCACTCGGGGTTCTCCTCGAGCCACGCGACGACTTGTTCCCGCGCGTACTCCTTGCGGTCCGGCGGGACGGCGTCCTCCAGATCGAGCACGACCAGACTCGCCCCCGAGGCCACGGCCTTGCCGAAGCGCTCGGGGCGGTCGCCCGGCACGAACAGGAGGGTGGTCGCTTCCCGTGCCCGTGTCGCCGCGCGGCTGGTCATTTCTGCGCCTTCTTGGCTTGGCGGACGAGGCCGCCGCCGATGATCAGGCGCTGGATTTCGCTGGTGCCTTCGTAAAGCCGCAGCAGCCGGATGTCGCGGTAGATCCGCTCGACCGGCACGTCGCGCATGTAGCCGGTGCCGCCGTGGATCTGCACCGCGAGATCGGCGACCTTGCCCGCCATCTCCGTGCAGTACAGCTTCGCGGCCGAGGGTCCGATCCGCCGGTCCTCACCGGACACGTACCGCGCCGCGGTCTCGCGCACCAGCGCGCGCCCCGCCATCACCCCGGTCTGCTGATCGGCCAGCATCGCTTGCACCAGCTGGAAATCGCCGATCGCCTGACCGCCCTGGGTCGCCGAAGCCGCGTAGGCGACGGACTCGTCCAGCGCACGCTGTGCGGAACCCACTGCCAGCGCTGCGATGTGGACCCGGCCGCGAGCCAGCGACGTCATCGCGGCGCGGTACCCGTCGTCCTCGTTGCCACCGACCAGCGCGGACCCGGGCACGCGGACGCCGTTGAAGGTGACGTCGGCGGTCCAGGCGCCTTCCTGGCCCATCTTCTTGTCCTTGGGCCCGACCTCCAGCCCCGGCGTGTCCGCCGGGACGAGGAACACCGCGATGCCCGGCCCGGACTCGTCCGCGGGCCGGGTGCGCGCGAAGACGACGAACAGATCCGCCAGGGGAGCGTTGGTGATGAAGCGTTTCTGCCCGTCGATCACCCAGTCGTCCCCGTCGCGCACCGCCTTGGTGCGCAGCCCGGCCGGATTGGACCCGGCGCCAGGCTCGGTCAGCGCGAAGGACGCGACCACCTCACCCGAGGCGATCCGCTCCAGCCACTCGCTCTTCTGCTCGTCGGTGCCGAACCCGACCAGCACCTGCCCGGCGATGCCGTTGTTGGTGCCGAACATCGACCGCAGCGCCAGCGACGTGTAACCGAACTCCATCGCCAGCTCGACGTCCTGGGTCAGGTCGAGCCCGAGCCCGCCCCATTCCTGCGGGATCGCGTAGCCGAACAGGCCCATCTCCGCCGCCTGCGTCCGCAGATCGTCCGGGATGGCGTCGCCGTCCATGATCTCCTGCTCGCGCGGAACGACCTTCGCCCGGACGAAGTCGCGCACCAGCTCCAGGATCGGCCGGAAGTCCTCGGGGGTAACCGCTGCTGCCATGCCCCACACTATGACCCAGAACCGGCCGTTGAGAAAATACTTTATCAGAAATCATCGAATGGCTCACACCGCCGGGTGAGTCGGAGACGATCTCTTGCCGGGATTGCTTCCCAGGTCAAGGCGCTTTTTCGATCCTGGCCGCCCTCGTCGGTAAGGCGGTGAAGAGCCCGCCTGGGCTTGCCCCGGTCGTGTAATACTTCATCCGATACAGCCGCCGACGCACGGATCGGAGAGAGTCGTGGCGATGCCCGAAACCGCGAAAGCCGTGCCGCGCCGCACCGGCCCGGCGAACCTCAAGGCGATGGCCGCCCAGGAGATCCGCCGCCGGGTCTTCTGCGGCCAACTGCGCGCAGGGGCGAAGATCGACCAGGAAGCCCTCGCCGACGAACTCGGCATCAGCAAACTCCCGATCCGCGAAGCGTTGATCACCCTCGACCACGAGGGCGTGGTCGAGCACATCGCCCGCCGCGGCGCGTTCGTCGCGCAGTTGACCCGCGACGACATCCGCGACCACTACCGCGTGTTCGGCCTCGTGTCCGGACTGGCCGCCGAACGGGCGGCGAAGAATCTGTCGCCGGCAAGCCTTCAGGCGCTGGAAGATCTCGCCGACCGGATGGAACAGGAGCCGGATCGGGCGGAGCTGGAACGGCTGAACTTCGAGTTCCATCGCCGGATCAACCACGCCTCGGGCTCGCGCCGGCTGGTCTTGATCCTGGCGATCCTGGTGAAGACCGTGTCGCACGGGTTCTACGAGGCGCATCCGGACTGGCCGGACAAGGCGGCTGACGACCACCGGCGGATCCTGCGCGCGCTGAGCAGCCGTTCGGGCGCCCGGGCGCGGACGCTCGTGGAAAAGCACTTCGCGGACGGAAGCAAGCGCGCGGTGGCTTTGCTGGAGCGGCAAGGGTTCTGGGCGAACTGACCGCTCGCGACGGGCGACGCCCTTGCCTGGGCCGACCCAGAGTATATAATATTTAATTATCTCTGCCGTGATTCTTGCGACTGTCGAGGAGCGCCGATGACCACCGAGACGGCCCGGACCGGACCGCTGGCCGGAGTACGGGCGGCGGTGCTCGCCGGGATGGGCCCGACGCCGTTCGCGAGCATGCTGCTGGCCGACCTGGGCGCGGAAGTCGTGCGGGTGACGCGACCGGCGCGCCGCCGGGGCCGGGCGCTCGGCCAGACCGAGGGCATGGCCGCCCGCCACGATCTCGCCAACCGGGGCGTCCGGACGGTCGAGGCCGATCTCAAGTCTCCGGAGGGCGTTCGCGCGGTGCGGCGGCTCGCCGAAGCGGCCGACGTGTTCGTCGAGGGTTATCGCCCGGGCGTCGCGGAGCGGCTCGGGCTCGGGCCGGAGGTCCTGCTGGCCGGGAACCCCGCGCTGGTCTACGCGCGGCTCACCGGATACGGCCAGTCGGGTCCGCTCGCGCAGCAGGCCGGCCACGACATCAACTACGTCGCGCAAACCGGTGCGCTGCACGCGATGGCCCGGGCAGGGGAGGCGCCGCGGCCGCCGATCAACCTGCTTGGCGACTACGCCGGCGGAGGCCTCGTCGCGGCCTTCGGCATCGTGAGCGCGCTGCTGGAAGCCCGCACGTCGGGCCGGGGCCAGGTGCTCGACGCGGCGATGATCGACGGCGTCGCGTTGCTGACCGCGAAGCTCCAAGGCTTGCGGGCCGCCGGCCGGTACTCCGACGAACCCGGCACGAACTACCTCGACTCCGGTGCTCCGTTCTACGACACCTACCGCTGCGCGGACGGCCGGTACGTCGCGGTCGGCGCGCTGGAGCCTGATTTCTACCGCGAGTTCGTCTCCCGGCTCGGCGTCGATCCGAGCGGCTGGCCGGACCAGGACGACCGTGCGGGGTGGCCCCGGCTCCGCACGCTCATCGCGGCGGCGCTCGCCGGGAAGGACCGCGACGAATGGGCCCGGATCTACGCGGGCACCGATGCTTGCGTTACGCCGGTGCTCACTTTCGACGAAGCGGCCGACCATCCGCACAACGCCGAACGGCAGGTATTCGAGCGCGTCGGCGGTGTGCTCCACCCGCGGCCCGCCCCGCGCTTTAGCCGTACTCCGCCGCGCGAACCGTCCGCGCCCGACGCGGGGGTGGTGGACCTGGACCGGCTGCTGACGGCGTGGACCGCGTCCGCCGAGCCTCGCGAACAGTCGGCCTGAGCCCCGGAAGCCGTCGGTCAGCCGCACCGGCGAGCGGTTGCCGACGGCAGCACCCCGAACCGTTCGCGGTACTGGTGCGCGAATCGTCCGGGATGGAAGAAGCCCCAGCGCGCCGCGACGTCGGTGACTGAGTCCGGCCCGCCGGACAGCAGTTCCCGGTGCACTCGGTCCAGCCGGACGGCGCGCAGGTAGGCCATCGGCGATTTTCCGACCTCCTCGCGGAAACCCGCTTGCAGGGCTCGCGGGCTGATCGAGGCCATGGCGGCCAGGTCGGCGGTGGTGACGGTCTCCTCGGGGTGCCGGTCGAGGTAGTCGACGATCTCGCGGATGCGGGAACCCCGGGTGTGCGCGGGGCGGCTGTGCAGCCGGTCGCTGAGCCTGCTGGGCAGGGTCAGCAGCAGCTGGGTCATCAGCGCCGATTCGAACTCGTGGCACGCGGCCGGAACCGTCGCCAGGCCTCCGTCCCGGTTCAGTTCCGCGTACAGGAAGCTCACGGTCGCGAGAAACGCCTGCGCGGCGGGCGAACGGAGCGAAAAGGTCAGGTCGAAGTCGATCTCTTCGCGGATCGGCTGCCCGATCAGCTTCGCCGCGTGCGCCTCGAGCAGATCCTTGGGCAGCTTGACGTGGTACTGCCAGGAGTCCGCGCTCCACCGCACCAGCACCGGGGACTGCGGCACGAAAGCGACGCCCGCCTCGCCCGCGGCGAAGGTGCGGCGGACGCCGTGCTGCTCCACCGTGCTGGTGCCGGTGGCGGGCAGGTTCACGTGGTAGCACAACCGCATCGGCGGGCCGACGATCGTCGTGTCCGCCCCGTAGGCCATCCGCCCGATCGTGAGGTGCGGGGACGGCGCGAGATCGAGCCGGAACCGCATTCCCGCGCGATCGGCCACGTGCACCTCGTGGCTCGCGAAGGTCCGCGTCACCTGCTCGCGGGCCGTGTCGAGGTCCGCGGTGCGGAAGGTGACCGGGCCGGGCCGCGCGGCGAGTTGCTGGTCCTCGGACATGGGCTCCTCCTCGTCTCCCGCGCCGTCGGGGGAGTACGCAGAATATATGATATTCGACTCGCGGCTGGACGGGTCAACTCGCAGAGTATATATTTTATATTCAGTGAAGGCGGGGCGCGGCCGAGCAACCGGTCCGAGGCCCGGCGGCACATCAACCGTGACTACAGGCGCCGCGACCAGCGCGGCGGGGAGAGGACACCGGATGGCAGGCCTGTACTTCGAGGAGTTCGAACCGGGGATGGTCATCGACCACCCGACCCGCCGCACGGTCACCGAGGCCGACAACACACTGTTCAGCGTCATGACGCTGAACCTGGCTCCGCTGCACCTCGACGCCGAGTACAGCAAGAACAGCATCTACGGCCAGCGCCTGGTGAACAGCCTGTTCATCCTCGGCCTCGTGTCCGGGGTGACCGTGCCGGAGACGACGCAGGGCACCACGCTGGGCAACCTCGGTTTCGAGAAGATCACCTTCCCCAAGCCGGTGTTCCACGGCGACACCATCCACGTGCGCACCGAGATCGTCAGCAAGCGCGAGTCCAAGAGCCGCGGCGATTCCGGCATCGTCATGTTCCGGCACCTCGGGATCAACCAGCGCGACGAGATCGTGTGCGACGCCCTGCGCGCCGGCCTGATGCTCAAGCGGTCCGCCGACCAGGCAGCCGCTCAGGCCTGAGCAGCGGTTCGGGAAAGGAAGTGGCCATGGCCGAGGACGCAGCAGGCCCTGCCTGGACGCCGCCGCGCGAGGTGCGGGACCGCAGCAGGTACCTCGCCGCCGTGCGGAAGTGGGGAGCGTCCGCCGACGCGGCGGGCGTCGCGGAGGTGAACCGGCGGGCGATCGCCGACCCGGAGTGGTTCTGGCGCGCCGTCGTCGACGACCTCGACGTCGCCTTCGCCGAACCGTTCGCCCGGGTGCTGGACGAATCGGAGGGCAAACCGTTCCCCCGCTGGTTCCCCGGCGGCCGGCTCAACGTCGCCGAACTGTGCGCGCACCGCCACGCCCGCGGCGAACTCGCCGGGAAGACCGCGGTGGTCTACGAGGGCGATTCCGGGCAGCGGCGCACGCTGACCTTCGGCGAACTGGACGAGCGGGTGCGCCGGTTCGCCGCGAACCTGGCCGCCGCCGGCGTCGCGCGAGGCGATCGGGTCGTGTTGTTCATGCCGGTCGTGCCCGAAGCGGTCGTGGCGTTCCTCGCGATCGCGATGCTCGGCGCGATCGCGGTCCCGACGTTCAGCGGCTACGCGGCCGACGCGCTCGCCACCCGGTTGCAGGATTCGGAAGCGGTCGCGCTGATCACCGCGGACGGGACCACCCGGCGGGGCAAGGAAGTCCCGCTGAAACCGGTCGCCGACGCGGCGCTGGCGGACGCGCCGTCCGTGCGCACCGTCGTCGTGGTCCGCCACCTCGGGACCGACGTGGCGATGCGGCCTGGCCGCGACGTCTATTACGACGAACTGGATCCGTCGCCCGCTCCGGTGGAAACCGCGTGGACCGAGGCGAACGACCCGCTCACCGTCGTCTACACCTCGGGCACGACCGGCCGGCCGAAGGGGATCGTGCACTCCCACGGCGGATTCGCGGTGAAGACCGCCGTCGATTTCGCCTACGGCTTCGACGTGCACGCCGACGACGTCGTCTGCTGGATCACCGATCTCGGCTGGCTCGTCGGCCCGATGCTGATGACCGGACCGCTGCAGCTCGGCGCGACCATCGTGATGATCGAAGGCCTGCCGACGCATCCCGCCCCCGACCGGATGTGGGACGTCGTCGAGCGCAACGGCGTTACCGTGCAAGGGATCGCGCCGACCGCGGCCCGTGCGTTGCGCGCCGCGCAGGAGAAGCCGGAGCACGCGCTGGCCACGCTGCGGTCGTTCGTCTCCACCGGAGAGGCGTGGGACGAGCCGACCTGGTGGTGGCTGTTCGACCAGGTCGGCAAGCGCCGGGTGCCGATCGTCAACTACAGCGGCGGCACCGAGGTCGGCGGCGGGCTGATCGTCGGTTATCCGTTCCTGCCGGGCGAAGCGGCGGCGTTCACCGGTCCGCTGCCCGGTGTGGACGCAGTGGTGCTCGACGACGCCGGGCAGCCGGTCGTCGGCGCGATCGGCGAACTGGCGGTGCGCAACACTTTCCCCGGCATGACGCACGCGTTCTGGCAAGACCGCGAGCGCTACCTCGAGACCTACTGGGCGCGGTTCGACGGCATCTGGGTGCACGGCGACCTGTCCAGTGTGGACGAGCACGGCCAATGGCGGATCCACGGCCGCTCCGACGACACGCTCAAGCTGGCCGGGCGGCGCGTCGGTCCGGCCGAGATCGAGGCTGCGCTGCTGCGCGACGAGCGGATCGCCGAGGTGGCCGTGATCGGCGCCCCGGACGCACTGCGCGGCCAGCGGGCGGTGGCGTTCGCGGTGCTGCGCGCACCGGGGGCCGACCGCGGCGACCTGGCGGCGACCGCGCTCGAAAACGCGGGGAAGTCGTTCGCTCCGGAGGTGTACGTCGTGCCGACGCTGCCCAAGACCAAGAACGGCAAGATCATGCGGCGCGCCATCCGGGCGCGGTTCGTCGGGACGCCGGTCGGCGACCTGTCGTCGCTGGACCCGGCCACGCCGCTGGAAGACATCCCGGTACTCGCGGAGGAGAACGCGCAATGACCGACCCGGAAAGCAACGTCGAAATCGTCCGGAAGGCGACGCGGGAGCTGGCCCGGAAGTTCGACCACGACTACTGGCTGGACAAGGACCGCAATCACCAGTACCCGTGGGAGTTCGTGAAGGCGTTCGCCGCGGGCGGCTGGCTGGGCGCGATGATCCCGGAGGAGTACGGCGGCATCGGCCTCGGCCTGGAAGAGGCCGCGGTGATGATGGGGGAGATCTCGGCGTCGGGCGCCGGGATGGCCGGTGGTTCGGCGATCCACTTCTACGTGTTCCCGCCCGCCCCGGTCGTGAAGTACGGCTCCGAGGAGATGAAGCGGGAGTACCTGCCGAAGCTGGCGGCGGGCGAGCTGCTCATGGCGTTCGGCGTGACCGAGCCGGACGCCGGGGTGGACACGTCGCGGATCAAGACCAAGGCGACCAAGGTCGACGGCGGCTGGAAGGTCAACGGCAAGAAGGTCTTCATCACGAACGCGCAGAACGCGCAGAAGATCCTGCTGCTGGCCCGCACCTCGCCGCGGCGGGAGGACAAGCCGCTCTACGGCATGTCGCTGTTCTTGGCGGACATGGACCGCGACGCGATCACGGTCCGGGAGATCGAGAAGCTGGGCCGCGCGGCGATCGACACGAACGAACTGTTCATCGACGACCTGTTCGTGCCGGAGGACCGGCTGGTCGGCGAGGTGGACAAGGGGTTCTACTACCTGCTGGACGGGCTGAACCCGGAACGCATCGTGGTCGGCATGGAAGGCATCGGCCTCGGCCGGGCGGCGCTGGACATCGCGTCGGAGTACGCCAAGAACCGGGTGGTGTTCGACCGTCCGATCGGGCAGAACCAGGCGGTCGCCCACCCGCTGGCGGATTCGTGGATCCGGCTGGAAGCGGCCGAGGGCATGGTGCTGCGCGCCGCGCGGCTGTTCGACGAGGGCAAGCCGTGCGGGCCGGAGGCGGCCGCGGCGAAGTATCTGGGCGCCGAGGGCGGTTTCGAGGCGTGCGACCGCGCGTTCTCGACGCTGGGCGGCTACGCGTATGCGAAGGAGTACCACGTCGAGCGGCTGTGGCGCGAGGTCCGGTTGCTGCGCAATGCGCCGTTCTCGCAGGAGATGGTGCGGAATTACATCTCGCAGCAGGTGCTCGGGCTGCCGCGCTCGTACTGAGACAGAGTGTTGTGGCGGGAAACGGCGGTACCTTCGGCGCTCAGCCGAGGGCCTCGCCGTTTCCCGCTGCTCTCTGTGCCGGGCCGCTGGGAAGGCGGCGTTTGAACCCTCGCCCTCCTGCGCATATATTGTGCATAACACGGCGGCGATGCCGTGCCTCGGAAGTACCAGAGGTGGCCGATGGACGTGGAGAACACGGTCTCGGAGGCCGCGCGGTACCGGGACTTGTGCGTGGACGTCGGGGCCGCGCTGGGGCTCGACGTGCCGGTGCCGCGGCTCGACGGTCCTTGGGCCGACGAGGCGGTCAGCGTGCTCGGGCGGCTGTGGAACGCGGTGCTGGCCGAAACGCTGCACACTGCCGAGGAAGCGGGAGCGTCCGGAACACGGCGGCGTGAGCTGGCCGAGTTGCTGGCCCGGATCCGCGCGATCGAGGCCGAACTGGCGGAAGCGCGGCTCGCTGACCGGCATGTGCTGCTGCGCCAGGTGGCCGCGTCGCTCGCGTCGGTCCGGGACGCGCAGTCCGTGGACGAATTCCTCGGCCGGGTCCCGGAAGCGGGCTGCCGGCTCGGGTTCGACCGGGTCCTGGTCTCCCGCGTGGTGGATTCGGTGTGGCGGCTGCACACGATGTGCGTCGTGCGCGAGCCGCGGTGGGCGGACGAGATCGTCGCCGTCGGGAAAGCGTCGCCGCCCGCCTTGCGCGGCGGGTTGATCGAGGCCGACGTGGTCGACCGGGCCGAAACCCGGCTCATCTTCGACACCCAGCACAGCCGGCGCGTGGACCGCGATCTGATCCGCGTCACGAAGTCCACTTCGTACGGAATCGCTCCGCTGACGGTGCACGGCCAGGTTGTCGGGTTGTTGCACGGCGATCGCTACCACCAAGGCCGCGACGTCGACGAAACCGACCGTGCGCTGCTCACGCTGATGGCCGAGGCGCTGAGCCATTCCCTCGGCCGCCTCACGATGCTGGAGGGCCTGGCGTTCCTGCGCGACACCGCCGATGGCCTGATGACGCGCCCGGCGGCTCTCCCCGCGCTGGTCGCGCCACCCGCGGCGAGTCCGCAAATCCCGTTGACCGCACGGGAAAACGAGGTGATGGAGCTGCTCGCGGCAGGCCGGTCCAACCGGCACATCGCGCGCGAGCTGGCGATCACCGAACGCACCGCGAAATCCCACGTCACGCAGATCCTGCGCAAGCTGGGCGTCGCCAGCCGCACGGAGGCGGTCGCGCTCTGGCTGCGCGGCGGCGGACTGTCCTAAGGTCCCACTCCCTCTCGCACCCTTGTCCGATGTGACCGCGGTCGCACCGGCCACAGAATCACCTCACACACCACGACCCGTGGAGGCATGAGGTGACTGAGCAACGAGGCTCGGCAGGCTGGCTGGTCGGCATCGACGTCGGCGGGACCTTCACCGACATCATCGGGCTTGACCGCGCCACCGGGGAAATCCGGGACGGCAAGGTGCTGTCCACGAAGGAGCAGGAACACGGCGTCCTCGAGGCGCTCGCCGCGATCGGTGTCGAGCCGGCCGAGGTCGCGGAGATCGTGCACGGGCACACCGTCGGCATCAACGCGCTGCTGAGCCGCGCGGGCGCGAAGACTGGGCTGCTGGCCACGCGCGGGCACCGGGACCTGCTCGACATCGGCCGGATGCACCGCGAGTTCGGCGACCGGTTCTACGACCCGACCTGGCTGCGTCCGCACCAGGAGCGGCCGATCGTGCACCGGCGCGACCGGATCGGCATCCCGGAGCGGATCGGCTACGACGGCACGGAGCTGCTGGCGCTGGACGAGGACGCCGTCCGCGCCGCTGCTCGCGATTTCGCCGCGCAGGGTGTGCAGGCGGTCGCTGTGTGCTTCATGAATTCCTACCGGGAACGCGGCCACGAGCGGCGCGCGGCGGAGATCCTCGCCGAGGAGATTCCGCACGCCTACGTGCAGACCTCGGACCTGTACCCGGTCACGAAGGAGCACGAACGGACCACGACCGTCGCGCTGGACGCGTACGTCGGCCCGGCCGTGGTCGGGTACCTACAGCGGCTCACCGTCGCGCTGGAGGAGCGGCGGTTCGGCGGCACGCTCTGGATCATGACGACGAACGGCGGCGTCGCGACCGTGCAGGACGCGGGAAAGGCTCCGGTCTTCCAGCTCGTGTCCGGGCCGGTCGGCGGCGTGACCGGCAGCCTTCAGCTGGCGCGCGAATCGGGCAAGCGCAACCTGCTGACCATGGACGTCGGCGGCACCAGCACCGACGTCGCGGCGATCGTCGACGCGCAGACCCCGCTCACCGACCTGTGGACCCTGGAAACCGGCCTGACGCTGACGTTGCCACTGGTCGACGTGGAGAGCGTCGGCTCGGGCGCGGGCAGCATCATCGGCCCCAACGCGCTCGGGCAGGTCGCGGTCGGACCGAAATCGGCGGGCTCCAACCCCGGCCCAGCGTGTTACGGGCGCGGCGGCACCGAGGCAACGCTCACCGACGCCTGCCTGCTGCTCGGAGTGCTCCAACCCGATCTGTTCGCGAACGGCCGGATCTCGCTGGACGTCGAGGCCGCCCGCACCGCGCTGGCCCGGACCGGCGAGCAGTGGGGGCTTTCCGCGCTGGAGCTGGCCGAGGCCGCCTACCAGATCGCGTGCGAGGACATCGCGGCGAAGATCCGCACCATCTCGGTCTACCGGGGACTGGACGTCCGCGAGTTCGCGTTGCTGCCGTTCGGTTCGGCTGGCCCGATGCTCGCCGACCGGGTCGCGCGAATTCTCGGGCTGGACACGGTTGTCGTGCCGTCGACACCGGGGCAGTTCTCCGCGCTCGGGCTGTTGCAGAGCGACCTGCGGACCACGCGGGCGCAGTCGCTGATGATCCCTCTCACCGCCGGCAACGCCGAGACGGTCGAAGCGGAATTCGCCGCGATGGAACAGAGCCTCACCGAGGAACTGGCCGCACAGGGCGTGGAACTGGACGGGCTGGCGTTCGACCGCGCGGTCTTCGCCATGTATCGCGGGCAGACCTGGGACAACCGGCTCCCGCTCGCGCCCGGCCCGATGTCCGAGGAGCGCGTGCCCGGCGTGGTCGCCGACTTCCACGCGTTCTACCAGGATTCCTACGGATTCTCCGCCGCCGAAATCCCCGTCGTCGTCTCGACGCTCGAAGTGACCGCGGTGATCCCGAGGCCGAACAAGGTGCCGTCCACCGCTGCGGAGTCCGGCGAGTCCCTGCTCGGCGAACGCGACTTGCGCGTACCCGGTTCCGGAGAGACCGTGCGCGTCCCGGTGCACGTCCGCGAACGGCTCGCCGCGGGCGCGGTCATCGATGGGCCAGCGATCGTCTCCGAGAAGTTCGCCACCACGGTCGTGCTCCCTGGCCGCCAGGCCCGGGTGGACGCCGACCGTCTCCTGATCATCGAAAACCAGGACTAGGAGCGCCGCCATGACGATTTCCGCAGAACCCGCCACCGGCACCGCTGAGTTCGAGCTCGACATCCTGCGCTACGGCCTGATCGAGGTCGCCCGCGAGATGAACGAGGCGCTGATGCGCAGCGCGTTCTCCCCGGTGTGCCGCGACATTCTCGACTGCACCACCGCCATCCACGTCCGCAGCGGCGACGGCTGGGAGACCGTGGCGCAGTGGGAAGGCTGCATGCAGCACGCCTTCACCTCGCCGCACATCGTGAACTTCGTGATGGACGAGTTCGACCTGGACTCGCTGCAGCCCGGCGACGTCATCTTCGTCAACGACCCGTGGCGCGGCACCATCCACCAGTCCGACGTCAACCTGCTCCGGCCGGTGTTCGTGGACGGCCGGGTCGAATTCATGCTGCATTCGACCTCGCACCTGGTCGACCTCGGCGGCCCGATCCCCGGCGGATTCTCCAACGGCACGCAGACGTCGTTCGAGGAACAGATCAAGCTGCCGCCGTCGCTGCTGTACGCGAACGATGTGCCGGTGCGGCCGTTGTTCAACTTCATCCTGGAGAACAACCGGGTGCCGCACCTCGTCCTCGGCGACTTGCGCGCGCTGCACGGCTGCCTGGTCGTGGGGGAGCGGCAGCTGCAGGCGCTCGTCGCACGCGGCGGTCTGGAGAAGGTGAAGGAAGCCGGGCGGTACGCGATCGAGGCCACCGAAGCGAGCATGCGCCGCGGCATCGCGGGCATCCCGGACGGCGACTACACCGTGGAGGACTTCCTCGACGAGGACGGCGTCACCGACGAACCGATTCCGGTGCGCGTGACGGTCAAGGTGCGCGGCGACAGCATGGAGATCGACTTCTCCGGCTCCGGCCGGCAGCCGCTCGGCAACTGCGGCACGGCGTGGTGCGAGGCGGTGCGGTGCATCGAAGCGGTCAAGCTGATGGTCGACCCGAGCACACCAGTCAACAGCGGCACCCTCCGTCCTATTGAGGCGCTCCTGCCGCAGGGCAGCGTGGTGTGCGTGCTGCCGCCGTCGAGCTGCTCGAACCACGCCGACATCGGAGCCCGCGGCATCAACGCCGTCGCCAGTGCGCTGAGCCAAGCCGTCGGCGACCGCGCGATCGCGTGCGACACCGGTACCGCACTGGTGGTCAGCCTGGGCGGGATCGACACTCGCGCCGGGCACGAGGGCATGCCGTGGGGCGCGTTCGCCCTCGCCGGCGGCGGGTGGGGCGGAACGTGGAAGGAAGACGGGATTTCCTTCTGCGTCACGCCGATCGGCAACTGCCGGACCTCGGTGCAGGAGCACGTCGAGATCGAAAGCCCGTTGATCGTGGCGCAGCACGAGATGGTGCTGGACACCGCGGGAGCGGGGGAGTACCGCGGCGGGCTCGGCTCGGTGTACACGCTCACCGCGCAGTCGGACACGATGGTCACGATCACCTGCGACCGGGTGCGCGTCGGTGCGCCGGGCGCCGCCGGAGCCGGTCCGGGCGCGCCCGCGTTCGGCTGGTACATCGAGAACTTCGACCTGGCGCGGCACGCGGATCCGCTCGACCTTCGCGGCACCGAACCGCTGTTCGGCATGTTCGACGACGCCGGCCGCCCGGACCCGAACAACGGCGGGTTCTGCCGGGGCGCGCGGTACCAGACCGGCAAGTTCTCCGGGCTGGTGCTAAAAGCGGGCGACGCGATCCGCTTCCTGATCGGCGGAGGCGGCGGCTGGGGCGATCCGCTCGCCCGGGACCTCGACCGGCTCGGCCGTGACCTCGCCGACGGGCTGTACAGCGAGGAATTCGCCGCAGAGGCGTTCGGGGCCGTGCTGCGCGACGGCCGAATCGACGAGACCGCGACCGCCGAGCGCCGCGCCGAACTCGCCGCCCGGCGCGACGCGGGCACCTGGTCGGTGCCGGTCGCCACGCCCGTCAACTGGATCCTGGGATAGGAGCACCCATGTCTGTCGACCGACTTCTCTTCCCCCGTCCGGAAACCCCGCGCGTGTCCGTCGAGCGGACGCCGGTGGACGCCACCTGCCCGTCGTGCGGGAGCACGGACGTCAAGCGGTACCCGGTGGCCAACTACCTGGGCCCGCGCATGGTCGTGAAGTGCCAGGATTGCTTCACGCATCTGTCGGTGACCCGGCCGGAGCCCGAGGACCACTGGCCCGCGTGGCGCTCGCCGACACGCGACTGGGCACCCTCGCGGCTGGGGTGACGCGCATGTCCCCGACCCCACTGGCCCGGCTGTACACCCAGGCGTACGCCGAGTTCGCCGACCGGCCCGCGATCCGGGACTCCCAGCGCGAGCTGACCTACGGCGAACTCGGCAGCCGCGCCCGGCGGATCGCCCAGGCGTTCCGGGCGCTCGGCGCGGAACGCGGCACCCGCGCGGTGCTGCTCGGGCCGAACAGCTGCGAATGGGCCGAGGCGTACCACGGGCTCGTGCTCGGCGGCGGAGTCCGCGTGGGGCTGCTGCCCCGGCTGCACCCCGCCGAACTGGCCCAGATCGCCGCGGACGCGGAACCGGCGTTCGTGCTCGTCGACGGCGAGTGGCTCGCCGAGAACGGCACCGCGTGGATTCCGCCGCAGGTCAAGGAAATCATCGTCCTCGGCGAAGGAGCCGAGGGCATCCCGTTCGAGGAGTTCGTCGCCTCCGGCTCGGACGACGAGTTGCCACTGCCCGATGCCGAGGACGATGCCTGGCTGCTCTACACGTCCGGCTCGACCGGGCAGCCCAAGGGCGTGCGGGTGCCGCACCGGACGGTCGGCGCGCTCGTGCGCAACGCCCGTGAGGTGCTGCCTCCGCTCGGCCCGGGCGACGCCGCCCTGCACACCGCGCCGATCAGCCACTTCAGCGGCGGGATCGCGGACGTGCTCACCGCCAGCGGCGGGCTGAACGTCTACGCGTCGAAGTTCGACGCGGCGCAGGTCGCGGACCTTGCGGCTGGTGGAGAGGTGACTGTGCTGCCGCTGGTCCCGACGATGATCACCATGCTGCTGGAGGAACTCGCCCGGCGCGGCGCTCCGGCCGGTCGCGTCGGCAACGTCCGGATCCTGCCGTATGCGGGCTCGGCGATCCAGCCGGATCGGGCGGCCAAAGCGCGGGCGTACTTCGGCGAGGCGATGCAGCAGCTGTACGGCGCGAGCGAAGCGCAGTTGCCGATCGCGACGCTTCGTCCGGAGGACCACGTCGAAACCCTGAACGAGCGCGGTTTGCCCCGGCTGGCCTCTGCGGGCCGGGTGACCGCGCACGTCGAGGTCGAGATCGTGGACGCGGACCGCCGCCCGGTGCCGCCGGGGACGACCGGCGAGATCCGGACCCGCGGCGCGCACGTGAGCGCCGGGTACTGGCGGAAGCCGGAAGCGACAGCCGAGACCTTTGTGGACGGCTGGGCGCACACCGGCGACGTCGGCTGCCTCGACGAGCACGGGTATTTGTTCATCCTCGACCGGCGCAAGGACATGATCATCACCGGCGGGTTCAACGTGTACCCGCGCGAGATCGAGAACGTCGTCTCCGAACTGCCCGGGATCCGGGAAGTCGCCGTCGTCGGCGCGCCGGACGAACGGTGGGGCGAGGCGATCACCGCGTTCGTCTCGGCCGAACCCGGGAACGCCGTGTCCGCGGACGGGGTGCTCGCGCATTGCCGGGCCCGGCTCGGCGGCTACAAGGTGCCGAAGAAGGTGGTCTTCGTCGAGGAGCTGCCGAAGACCGGCACCGGGAAGATCCAGAAGCAGATCCTGCGCGAGAAATTGTGGACCGGCCTGCAGCGCCGGGTCTGAATTCCGCGTGAACCAGAAGGAGTGAAACACATGGCGGCGCCCACTTTCGACAGCCGGAGTCTGTTCTTCGCGTGGAGCACGTACAGTACGGACTACGACACCTACGCGAAGTGGTACGACGACGAGCACATCCCGCAGGTGATGGACGTGCCGGGAATGGTCGGCGCGCAACGGTTCCTGCTCGCGGACACCAAACCGCTGCCGGGCGTGCGCGCCCTCGATTTCGGGCACCTCGCGATCTACGAGATGGAGGGCTCGGCGCAGCCGTTCCGCGAGGAGGTCAAGCGTAAGCTGATCTCGGGCGAAATGGTGCTGCCGGACTTCATGAACCGGCCGTTCCAGGCGTTGTTCCTCGACGCGGTGAGCGAACCGTTCCACACCGAACGGTTCGCGGCGGCGGAGAACCTGGACGACCGGCATCTGTTCTTCGCGTGGAGCCGCCACACCGGGGACGACGCGACTTTTGCGAAGTGGTACGACGAGGAGCACATCCCGCAGATCATGTCCGCGCCGGGAATGCTGCGCGCCCAGCGGTTCGAGATGTCGGGACTGAAGCCGCTGCCCGGCGTCGAAACCCCGGATCTCGGTCATCTCGCGATCTACGAGATCGCCGGAGACCTCGAAGGCTTCCGTGCCGAGGTGAAGCGACAGCTGATCTCCGGGGAAATGGTGCTCCCGGACTTCATGATCCCGCCGTTCGCGGCGATGTTCCTGAAGCCAGTCAGCCCGTTCTTCCCCGCCGAGAACTGACCGGGAGTCGCACATGAGCTATCCACCACGGCGCGCCAAGCCGGAACTCGCGCTGATCACTGGAGCCGCAGGCGGCGTCGGCTCCGCCACCGCACGACGGCTCGCCGAAGGCGGTGCCAAGCTGGTCGTCACCGATATCGACGAGGAACGGCTGGCAAAGGTCGCGAACGACACCGGCGCAATCGCCGTCCCCGCCGACGGCACCGACCGCGAAGCCATCCGGGCCTTGGTCGCGCGAGCGGTCGAGGAACTGGGCGGCCTGGACACGGTGATCGCGACCCAAGGCGCGGCGATCGGCGGGGGAGCGCACCCCAAACATGTCGATTCGTACCACCGCGCGCTCGACGTCAATCTGCACGGATCCTTCTATCTGGCCGGGGAAGTGCTCCCGCACCTGGCGGCCAGCGAAGGCTCCCTGGTGCTGTTCGCCTCGACGGCAGGGCTGATCGCCGGTCCGCCCGGAGCTGCGGGCTACACCGCGGCGAAAGCGGCGATCATCGGCCTCACCCGCTGGCTGGCTCGGGATTACGGGCCGAAAGGAGTGCGCGTCAACGCGGTGTGCCCGGGCTTCGTCCGGACCGCGCTCGCCGCGGGCAGCATGGCGCACCTCGCCGAACGCGAAGGCATCAGCCTGGAAGAGGCTTACGCGCTGAGCGCAGCGCACGTTCCGCTGCGCCGGGTCGCGGAGCCGGAGGAAATCGCGGCCTGCTGCGCTTTCCTGGCTTCGGGAGATGCCTCGATGGTCACCGGCCACGTGCTGGTCGCCGACGGCGGCGGCGCGGCGGTGGACGCCTCCACAGTGGCCTTTGACGGCTGAAGTGTCCAAGTATCCGGACAGTCGAGCGGTCAGCGCGCGCTTAGCGTTCTTCGCATGTCAACGACGACTCATGAAGAACTGGCCAAGGGCTGGATCCGCGCGCTCTCGGACGTCGAAGTGTTCTACTCGCTGTGCGCGGACGACTGCAAGGTCTGGCACAGCGCCGACGACAAGTGGATGACCGTCAAGGAAGCAGTCGACGCCGTCCACGAACGCGGCGGCCTTCCGACGTTCGAAAACTCCCGCTACACGTTGACCGACAAGGGTTTCTTCGTGCAGACCTCTGCCACGCTGGCGGCCGCGCGGGTGCACCTGATCCAGGTGGTGACGGTGCAGGACGGCAAGGCGGTCTCGGCCGAGGAATACATCGGCCCCGAGATGGACATCGCCGTCTAGGCGGGAAACGGACTTTCGATGAGTGCAATCGCAGGACGCTCCATCATCGTCACCGGCGGTGCGAGCGGAATCGGCGAGACGGCCGCGCGGCTGTTCGCCGAGAACGACGCGCTGGTGACCATCGCGGACATCAGCACCGAAGCCGGCCAAGCGCTGGCGGAGGAACTGTCGGGCAAGGGTTACGAGGTCCAGTTCGTCACCACCGATGTCACCGACGAGGCGCAGGTGGCGGCGATGGTGGAAGCGGCGGAATCCGCGTACGGCAGGTTGGACGGCGCGTTCAACAACGCGGGCGTGCCGAACAACGGCAAGAAGCTGGCCGATCTCACCCGCGAGGAGTTCGACCGGGTCTTCGCGATCAATGTGACCGGGCCGTTCCTCTGCATGAAGCACGAGGTGCCGGCGATGCTGCGCGCGGGCGGCGGGTCGATCGTCAACACCGCGTCGGTCGGGTCGTTCATCTACATTCCGCTGGCGGCGGAGTACACCGCGTCCAAGCACGCGCTGATGGGCCTGACGAAAGCGGCGGCGGCCGAGTACGGCGAACACGGCATCCGCGTCAACGCCATCGGCCCGTCCACCGCGCGCACGCCGATGTACCTGGAGTACCTGAAGCTCAATCCGGAGTACGAGAAGACCGTCGCTGCCACGCACGCGCTGCGGCGCGGCAGCGAGCCGGTCGAACAGGCCCAGGCGGCGATGTGGCTGCTGTCGGACGCGGCGTCGTTCGTCACCGGCGTGACGGTCCCAGTCGACGGCGGCTACACCTTGTACTGAGCGGTGCCGCTTCATTGACCACCGGATGGCCACATGAAATATTATGTTCCATGAGTGCGCTGCTGACCCGTGCCGCGGGTCCGGTGCTCGACCGGGTGCAGACGGAGCTGCGGGGCAGTTCGGTCGCGGTGCTGCTGGCCGACCAACGGGCCCGGGTGGTGGACATCCGCTACGGCGAGCGCGCTTTCGGCCGGGAAGTCGGCTCCCTCGGCGTCGTGCCGGGCGTGCGGCTGGGCGAGGACGACGTCGGCGTGAACGCGATCGGCACGCCGCTGGAAACCCGCCGGAGCCTGCTGCTGCGCGGTCCCGAGCACGCGCTGCCCGCGTTCCACGGGTTCACCTGCTTCGGCCACCCGATCGTCCACCCCGGAACCCGGCGGATCGCCGGGGTGCTCGACTTCGCGGTGCCGGCGAGCCACGACGAGCGGCTGGCTCCGGCGTTGGTGCGCCATCTGGTGGCGGAGATCGAGAGCAGGCTGCGGACGGACACGGCGGAGGCGCAGCAGCGGCTGCTCGCCGCGTTCCAATCCGCTGCCCGGCGACGCGATCGGCAGGTGCTGGTCGTCGGGCACGGCCTGGTGCTGGCAACGCAGTCCGCGCTCGACCTCTTGGCACCGGCCGACCACGCCGCGGTCCAAGCCTGTGTCGAGACCGGCGACGGGAACGCTCTGATCGCGTTGGCGTCCGGCCAGGAAGTGCGGCTGTCCTGGGCGCCGGTGGACGGCACCGAGGGGACCATGGTCGACCTGGTCACCGAGACGCAGCCGCGTCCCCGCGTCGCGGTCCCAGTGCGATGGCCGTTGCTGGTGGCGGGGGAGCCGGGCACGGGCAAGACGACCGTCTCGCGGGAGGCCGCCGGGGACGAGGCGGCGGTGCTGGACGGGGTCGAAGCGGTTCGGATCGGCGAGGCGGAATGGGCCGAGCGGGCCAGCCGCCTGCTGGACGGTGCCGGACCGGCTGCCATCGTCGAAAACGTCCAACTGTTGTCGGGGCCGCTGGCGGCGTTGGTCGCGGCGCGGATCCGGACCTCGAGGCGGAACCTGGTGCTGACCTCGACCCCTGGGGAACACCATTCGTCGATCGCGGCGCGGTGCGGCGAGCGTCGGGACTTGGCCCCGCTGCGCCTTCGCCGCCACGAGATCCCGCGGCTGGCGCAGCGCATGCTCGCCGAGGAGTGCGCCGCCCGGTTCACGCCGGAGTCCTTGCGGTTGCTGGCGGCTCAGCCGTGGCCGGGAAATCTGGCCGAACTGCGCCGGGTCGTCCGCGCGGTGGCGGAGCTGCGTTCGGCGGGTGACGTCGTCCCGGCCGACCTTCCGCCGTCTCACCGGGACGGATCGGCGCTCGCTTCGCCGTTCGACCGGGCCGAGCGCGAAGTGATCGTCGCGGCGATCGCGGCCGCGGGCGGCAACAAACTCGAAGCGGCCCGTGCGCTGGGAATAAGCCGGTCGACGCTGTACAACCGGCTGAAAGCCTTGCGCATCCGCTGATTCCGGCGGCTTGACGGGTCTTCTAGTGAGATATTATATATTTAATGCGGCCAATCTGGCATCAACGAGGAGCAGGCATGGCGACGATCATCGAGCAGCTCGCGGGATTCGCCGCGGGCGCGGACGCCCGGGAATTCCCCGACGAGGTGATCCGCGAATCCCAGCGCATCCTGCTCGACTCGCTGGGCTGCGCGGTGGCGTCCCTCGGCGACGAAGGCGCGCAGCGGGGCGTCGACTACGCGCGATACCTCGGTGGCACCGAGGGGACAGCGTCGATCCTCGGCACCGGCACGAAGACTTCGGTCCCCGCCGCGGCGTTCGCCAACGCCGAACTGATCAACGCGCTCGACCAGGACGCGGTCCTGCCGCCCGGGCACGTCACGCCGTACGTGCTGCCCGGCGCGCTGGCCACCGCCGAGTCGTTGCGGACGTCCGGCACGAAGCTGCTCGAAGCGATCGCGGTGGCCCACGAGATGTCGTACCGGATCGGGAAGGCGACCGACTACCTGCGCGACATCAAGGACGGCGTCGTCACGATCCCCGACGTAATCGGTTACAGCAGCACGCTTTTCGGTGCCGCGGCCGCGGTCGGTGTCGTGAAGGGCCTCGACGGAGAAACTCTGGCCGACGCGATCGGGATCATGGGCTCTACCGCGCCGACCAACACTCAGCGCGCGTGGATGATGCACGCCCCGTCGACAACGATCAAGTACCAGCTCGCCGGAGGCATGGCGCTGTCCGCAGTCACCGCCGCCAACCTCGCCGAACGCGGCCACACCGGCGACCGGCAGATGCTCGACGACCGCGAGTACGGCTTCCCGCGCTTCATCGGCACCTCCCGCTGGGAACCCGCGCCGATCACCGCGGACCTCGGCGCGGAGTGGACGTTCACGCCGTTCCAATCGTTCAAGCCGTATCCGCACTGCCGGGTCATGCACGCACTGTTCGACGCGCTGACCGAAATCCTCGAAACGCACGACATCCGGCCCGGCGAGATCGACGCGATCACCGCGTATGGCGAGAGCTTCGTCATGCAGCCGGTGTGGGTGAACGAAACCATCCGCAACCCGCGCGACGCCCAGTTCAGCATGACGCACGGCCTCGCCCTCGCCGCGCACCGGATTCCGCCCGGCAAGGACTGGCAGACCCCGGAAGCGGTGCTGGACCCGTCGGTGCTCGACCTGATGAAGAAGGCCGAGTTCAAGGCGCACCCGGACTACACGGAAGCGCTCAAGAACAACCCGGCCGCTCGCCGGTCGCTGGTCGAGGTCCAGGCGCGCGGCACCACCTACCGCGGCGAGCGCGCTTACCCGAAGGGCAGCCCGTCGCCCGACCCGGCCACGTATCTGACTGACGACGAACTCGTCGCGAAGTTCCGGCACAACGTGGAGGGCGTCGTGGCGGACCCGGACGCGATCGTCCAGGCGGTTTTCGATCTGCAGCACGTCGAGGACGTTTCGGCGCTGCTGAACCAGGTCGGAGGTGCGGCATGATCGACGTCGTCAACCCGGCAACGGAAGAGGTGATCGGGTCCATTGTGGACAGCGGCGCGGCGACCGTCGACGCCGCTGTGTCCGCCGCCCGCGCAGCCCTCGGCCCCTGGTCGGCTCTGTCGCCAGCCACGCGTGCCGGGTACTTGCGCGCGTTGGCGGACGAGTTCGAGAAGCGGTCCGACGAGATCTCGGAGCTGGTCACGCGGCAGAACGGCACGCCGATCAGCATCACCCGCGCTATGCAGAGCCAGGTGCCGGTCTGCTACCGGTACTTCGCTTCGCTGGCGGAGAAACTCTCGGTCGAGGAACACGTCACGACAGCGAGCGGCGACGCGATCGTGCTGCGCGAACCGGTCGGCGTGGTCGCGGCCATCACCCCGTGGAACGGCCCGCAGCCGCTCATCGCGTGGAAGCTCGGCCCCGCGCTGGCGGCCGGCTGCACCGCAGTGATCAAACCGGCGCCAGAGACGTCGCTCGATGCGTTCGTTTTCGCGGAAATCGTTGCCGCGGCGGGAATTCCCGAAGGCGTGGTGAACATCGTGACTGGCGGCCGCGAGACCGGCGCGGCGCTGGTCGCGCATCCCGGCGTGCACAAGGTGGCCTTCACCGGTTCGACCGTGGCGGGCAAAGCGATCGCCGCCGAGTGTGCGAAGCAGCTGAAGCACGTCACGCTGGAGCTGGGCGGCAAATCGGCGGGCATCCTGCTCGACGACGTCGATCTTGACGCGTTCCGGCCGCTGGTGCTCTCCGCGTGCTCGCCGAACACCGGGCAGACCTGCCGGGCGCTGACCCGGGTACTGGCTCCGGAATCGCGCTATGACGAGGTCGTGGACCTGCTCGCGGCCACAATGACCGGCATCCCGCAAGGGGATCCGCTCGACCCGACCGTGTTCTTCGGTCCGCTCGTGAACGCGACGCAGCGAGAGCGAGTGGAGTCCTACATCGAACTCGGCAAGGCGGAGGGTGCCGAGATGGTGATCGGCGGCGGCCGCCCGTTCGGGCGCGGGTACTACGTCGCGCCGACGATCTTCCGCGGTGTCACCAACGACATGCGCATCGCCCGCGAGGAAATCTTCGGTCCAGTACTCACCGTGATGCCGTACCAGACGGTGGACGAAGCGGTCGCCATCGCGAACGACTCGGAGTACGGCCTCGGCGGCGGAGTGTTCTCGCCGGATCGCGAGCGCGCGACGGCGGTGGCTCGCCGGATCGTGACCGGAAGCGTCGGGGTGAACACCTCGACCCTGCCGATCGAGACGCCGTTCGGCGGGGTGAAGAACAGCGGGATCGGCCGGGAACTCGGACCGCAGAGCGTGGACGCGTACCTGGAGTACAAGACGATTTTCCGGGCGTAGCCCAAGTGCGCACGGCAACGGCAGCCCTGCTCGGTACTCGCGACCGAGCAGGGCTGCCCAGTGTTTGCCCGGGTCCTCGCACCATCGGCGACTGAGCGAGTCCGGCGATCTTCCGCGGTGCCGCCGACGCCCTGCGGATCGCCCGCAGGGAGATCGTCGGCCCGGTCGTCGTCGCGATTCCCGCGTCGTTTCGGGACTCCCGCCGGCCAGGCGGCCGCACGCCCGGACTCTTCAGTGCGCTCTGCCCGGGCCCGAGACCCACCCGTCAGCGCACCGCTTGACCCCGCCGCCGAATCAGGATCCGGTTCCTTGTGATCAAGGATTGAATATTTTATATTTCACTGCCCGCCGAACACTGTCGGGTGAACACCGGCTCCGGGATGAGGACGACATGAGCGTACAAGGACGTATCGCACCGGCTGAGGCGGCGACGAAACGCCGCGGGAAAGTGCTGGCGGCCGCCATCGCGGCGCAGTCTCTGGAGTACTACGACTTCTTGATCTACGGAACCGCGGCCTCGCTGGTCTTCAACCACGCGTTCTTCCCGTCGACGAGTGCGGCGGCCGGGGTGCTCGCCGCGTTCGCGACCTTCGCGGTCGGGTTCGCGGGCCGCCCGGTGGGCGCGGCTGTCTTCGGGCACATCGGCGACCGGTTCGGGCGCAAACCCGCGCTCGTGGCGTCGACGCTGTCCATGGCGGTGGCGACCACGTTGGTCGGGCTGCTGCCGACGTTCTCCTCGGTCGGCGCGCTGGCTCCGGTGCTGCTGGTGATCCTGCGCGTCGCGCAAGGGATCGCGGTCGGCGGGGTGTGGGGCGGGTCGACCCTGCTCGCGGTCGAGCACGCTCCGCCGAACCGCCGGGGGCTGCACGGCTCGCTGCCGCAACTGGGCATCTTCGCCGGGATGGTGCTCGGCACCCTGGTCTTCGTCGTGCTGTCCGGTGCGCTCACCGCGGACCAGTTCGCCGCGTGGGGCTGGCGGATTCCGTTCCTGCTCGGGATCGTGATGATCCCGGTCGTGTTCTACATCCACCGCTTCCTCGAAGACTCTCCCGATTTCCGGGCGGTGGAGGAGAAACTCGCCGCGGCGCCGAAGCGCTCGTCGGTCGTGCAGGTGCTGCGCCGGCCGAAGAATCTGCTGCTGGTCGTGTTCATCTTCCTGCCCGCGACGATCATGTTCTACGCGACCGTGACCGGCCTGCTGGACTACGGCGTGCGGGAGCTGAAGATCGCCAAGGGCGCCATGCTCACCGCGGTGATGTTCTCGATGATCGCGACCGGGGTGAGCACGGTGCTGTGCGGGCGGCTGTCGGACACCGTCGGCAGGCGTCCGGTGTACGCCGGCGGCGTGGTGCTCGCGGGAATCTGGGGCTTCGCGCTCTTCCCGCTGGCCGACACCCGGAACTTCTGGGCGATCCTGCTGGCGATCGTGGTCGGGCAGATCTCGGTCGGCGCGATGTTCGGCCCCGGCGTCACGATGTTCGCCGAGATGTTCCCGCCGTCCGTGCGGTTCTCCGGCGCGTCGATGGGGTACCAGCTGGCCAACATCATCGGCGGGGGACTGGCCCCGTTCGTGATGGCGGCGCTGATCGCCGCGACGCACACGACGCTGTCCGTGTCGGTCTACATCCTCGTGGCCTGCCTGATCAGCCTGGTCCCGCTGGCGCTGCTGGGCCGCCGGGCCTTGACGCCGACCGCGCTCGAAGGATAATATAAAATATTATTTCGACGACGAGGAGGTGCGCGATGGCGCCTCGAACCGATTCCGAGCCGAGCTGCCGGGCACGGGCACTCCTCCGCGTCGTGGCGGCCGGACGGGCCGAGATCACCTGCAGCAGCGAGCCGGACATGTTCGTCGACGGCGTGGCGTGCTGCGACCAGTACACCGCGCACGCGCTCGCCCACCGGGGCTTGATCGTCCAAACCGGACCGGCGGGGCTCGGGAAGCGCGTTCGCGCACGCCTCACTCCGGCCGGCGCGGCAGTCCTGGGCGGTCTCGGCGAGGCGGCCTGAACGAGAGCGACGGGCGGTGCGACGGCCGAGGAGGCTGCCGCACCGCCCGTAACCATGTGCCCGTCAGGGAATCCGCGGGCCAGTCCGTCCACAACGGATCGACCTTCGGGCGAGGCGTGCTTCGTTTTGCGGACTCGGCCGTGCGGTGAGCGGCTGTTGCCCCGGTCTCCTCCGGCCTACCGTTCGGTGTGCGGTGGCGCAACCAGCGCCGGCCGAATCGAGCCAACAGTGGAGTTGCGCCGAAATGAGCCAGGAACCGAACCCGCCGTCCCTCGAGCGGGAACCAGTCGAGGGAACCTGCCCGCGCTGCGGCGCCGCCGAACTGTCCCGCTATCCGGTGAATTCCGAGGGCGGCTGGTTCGACGTCGTGAAATGCCGGTCGTGCCTGTTTTCGGTCAGCCGGGACCCCGGTCCGCGGCTCGGACCGGTCCAGCTGCTCTCCGATCTCCTGTAGCGAAAGGATCAATGATGATCGCAGTCGACGTGGGCGGCACCTTCACCGACGTGGTCGCCTTGCAGGACGGGGAGATCCGCACCGCCAAGGTCTCCACCGACTACACCGACGTGACCCGCCCGGTGCTCGAGGGCGCCGCGCTGCTCGGCGTAGCGGGCGCCCCGGTGTTCAACCACGCCAGCACCCACGGGCTGAACGCGGTGATCACCCGCACTGTGCCGAAGATCGGGTTTCTCGCCACCGAGGGGCATCGCGACATCCTCGACATGGGCCGGGTCTGGCGGCCCGCGGAGGCCATTTTGGACCCGGGCTGGCGGCGCAGCTTCGGCGACGCCGCGCGGCCGCTGGTGCCGAGGTATCTGCGCCGGGGAATCCGGGAACGGCTCACCGCTTCCGGCGATGTCCTGTTCGAATTGGACGAAGCCCAGGCGCGGGCCGAACTCGAAGTGCTGCGCAAGTGCGGCGTGGCCGGAGTGGCCATCTGCCTGATCAACGCCTACGTGAACCCGGCGCACGAGCTCCGGCTGCGCGAGTTGGTCCGCGAGGTCCTCGGCGACGTGCCGTGCTCGCTGTCCAGCGAGGTCTCCCCGCTGGCCAAGGAATACGCGCGGGCCTCGACGACGATGGTCGACGCGCTGATGAAACTGATCTACGCCGACTACACCGCGCGGCTGGAGAAGGGCCTGGCCGAACTCGGCTTCACCGGGCAGCTGAACTTCGCCGACTGCGCCGCGACGCTCGTGCCGTCGCATCGGGCGATGGAGCAGCCGTTCCGCATCGTGTTCTCCGGCCCCGCCGCGGGCACGGTCGCCAGCGCCCACTTCGGTTCGCTGATCGGGGAGTCGCAGCTGCTGTGCGCGGACGTCGGCGGCACTTCGTGCGACATCAGCGTCGTCACCGGCGGCGAGCCGTTCGTCGACACGACCTTCGAACTGGAGCACGACCTCGTCGTGAACGCACTGGCGAACGACGTCAGCGCGATCGGGGCCGGGGGCGGGAGCCTGGTGACGATCGGCGCCACCGGCGAGATCCAGGTCGGCCCCGGCAGCGCCGGTTCGACGCCCGGCCCGGCCTGCTACGGCCGCGGCGGCACGCAGCCGACCACAACGGACACTTGCCTGCTGATCGGGATCATCGACCCGGGCACGTTCGCCGGCGGCGAGCTGGCGCTGGACCCGGAACTCGCCCGCCAGGTGTTCGAGAACCTCGAATCGGACTTCACGCTCGCCCAGCGCGTCCGGTATGCGTACGAGATGGCGGTGCACAACATCGCCGAGGGCGTGTTCAACGTGGCGATCAAAAACGGCGTCGACCCGCGCGACTACAGTCTGATCGCATACGGAGCGGCCGGTCCGATGCTGCTGCCCGCGGCGATGGACGCGGTGCACTGCAAGCAGGTCGTCGTGCCGCCGAACCCGGGTTTGTTCTCCGCGCTCGGCCTGCTCTCGGCCGACCAGGTGTTCACCGTGAACCGCAGCGCCTACACCGTGCTCACGCCGGACGTCGCGGAGCGGATCGACACGCTGTTCGCCGAGATGGAGGCGCAGTTGCGCGAGCGGCTGAGCGCCGACGCCGCAGTGACTTTCGAGCGCAGCTACGACGGGCATCTGGTCGGGCAGAGCTGGGACACGCCGTTCGTGCCCGTCCCGGACGGAACGATCGACGAGCCGGCCGTCGCGGCGATGATCGCGTCGTTCCACGACACCTACCAGGAACGTTCGGGCAACCGCTTCGAGATGGTCCCGGTCGAGGGCGTCACGTTCCGGGTCCGCGCGGTGCTGGACACGCCGAAGGTCGAGTACCCCGAGCTGCCCGCGCGCGCCGCGGACGAGCCGCTCGCCCCGGTACGGACGACGGCTCTGCGGTACCTGGGCGAAGACGCCGAAGGCCAGGAAGCGCCGGTGTACGAACGCATCGCGCTCCGGGCGGGCGACGAGTTCGACGGCCCGGCGATCGTCCACGAAGGACTGTCCACCACTCACGTCGGGGCGGGCCAGCATCTGGTCGTCGGCCGCTACGGCGAACTCGTCATCCGGAAGAAGTGAGCGCCATGACCACCATCGAGGAGTCCGCCGGACGCATCCGCGATCTCACCGACGAGCAGTTCCGGACGGCCTATCACGCCGACCGGTTCACCGGGTCGGTGATCGTGAACCGGCTGAAGTACGCGGTGGGGCACATGAGCACCGCGTTCCTGCGGGAAGCGTTCTCGCCGATCATCCGCGACTGGTACGACTTCGCGTGCACGATCAGCGGCCCGCCCGCGCAGGACTATCGGATGGCCGTCGTCAGCAACAGCCTGACCCCGTTCCTCGGCACGATGCCCGACGCCACCCGCAACGCGGTCGAGGAGTTCGGTCCGGAGAACCTGTCCCCGGGCGACGTGCTGATCTGCAACGACCCGTACCGCGGCGGCCGCCACGTGAACGACGTCCTGTTCACCCGGCCGGTGTTCGTGGACGGCGAGATCGTCTCGTTCGTGACGATGTGCGCGCACCAGTTGGACATGGGCGGCACGGTGCCCGGCGGGTTCTCCGCGACCAAGACGAACGTCTACGAGAACGGCCTCGTGCTGCCGCCGATGCTGCTGTGGGCGAAGGACCAGCCGGTGCGGTCCACGTTCAGCCTGATCTTCGACAACACCCGCTGGGGCGGTCTGCTGCTGCCGGACTTCCAGAGCATGCACCAGCAGCTGCAGCTCGGCGAGCGGCTGGTGCGGGAGAACATCGAACGCTACGGCCTCGACGCGTTCCTCGGCTCCCTCGCCTACGCCTGCGACACGTCCGCCGAGCAGATGCGCGAAGCGATCGCCCGGATCCCGGACGGGGATTACTCCGGGAGCGCGCTGATCGATGCCGACGGACTCGACGACACTGTCGATTACCGGGTGCGCGTGACGCTGCGCAAACGCGGGCACGACATCGAGGCCGACCTCTCCGGCACCTCGGCGCAAGCCCGGACCTGCATCAACTGCGGCGTCCTCGACGCGAAAACCGCGCTGGGCGTGGCGTTGACGATGCTGCTCGACCCGGCGATCCCGTTCACCTCCGGGACTTGGCGCAACGTCGACCTCGTCGCTCCGCCGGGAACGCTGCTGAGCGCGCTGCCGCCGGAAGGCGCACCGATGATGTTCTGGGAGCCGTCCGGCGCGCTGATCTCCGCGATCTTTGAAGCGCTGAACCCGGTGCTGGGCGAACGCGCGGTCGGCGGGGACTACGGCTCCACCAACACGCACAACGCGAGCGGAGTGCGGGACGACGGCACGCCCTGGACGAGCGCGACGCAATGCGGCGGCGAGCACGGCCCGTGGGGTGCCACCAAAGAGGGCGACGGCGACAGCTACACCGTGCTGTACAACCTCAACAACCTCGATCCGGCGACGGAGACCATCGAGCACGATTCGCCGGTGGTGATGTTGCGCAAGGAGCACGCGATCGACACCGGCGGGCCGGGCAAGCACCGCGGCGGCGCGGCGAACCTCAAGGACACGCTCTGGCTGACTGCCGCCGCCCAGCATCTGTCGCCGTTCCGGACCAAAGAGCCCAGCGGCGTCGGCGCCGACGGCGGGAAGCCCGGCCCGACCGGGGCGATGTGGATTTTCCCGCCGGGAGAAGGGACTTCCGGACCGGACGGACTGCTGGGCGTCTCGAGCGACGTCTACGCGCGGAGCACGCCCGTCGCCGGTGTCTTGGACCCGGAGACCAAGGCGCTGGACCCGGAAAAGGGCGTCTACCACTACTTCGCGAGCCAGAAGGCATGGCTGACCGAGGCCGGTTCGGTCCTGCGCTGCCTGACGAACGGCGGCGGGGGATGGGGCTCGCCGTTCGAGCGCGAACCGGCCAAGGTGCTCGCCGATGTGCGCGACGAGTACGTGAGCGTCGAAGGGGCGGCGCGGGACTACGGGGTGGTCGTCGTCGGCGACCCGCACTTCGACCCCGAAGGCCTGCGGGTCGACGAAAAAGCAACAACCCGGCTGCGTTCCGGCCGGTCGGACGAACGAGGAGTGAGCTGATGGTTTCCGCCAAGGTCCCGGTTTTCGGGGATCGGAACCTGTTTTTCGCCTGGAGCACCTACACCACGGACTACGGCACCTACGCGAAGTGGTACGACGACGAGCACATCCCGCAGGTGATGGACGCGCCCGGGATGGCCGGGGCGCAGCGGTTCCTCATCGCGGACACCAAACCGCTGCCGGGCGTGCGCTCGCTGGACTTCGGCCACCTCGCACTGTACGAAATGGACGGAAGCCCGCAGGGGTTCCGGGACGAGGTCAAGCGGAAGCTGATCTCCGGGGACATGGTGCTGCCGGACTACATGGTGCAGCCGTTCCAGGCGCTGTTCGCCAAGCCGGTCAGCGAACCCTTCCACACCGAGCGGTTCGCCGAGGCGGAGAACCTGGACGACCGGCATCTGTTCTTCGCGTGGAGCCGCCACACCGGCGACGACGCGACGTTCGGGAAGTGGTACGACGAGGAGCACATCCCGCAGATCATGTCCGCGCCGGGAATGCTTCGGGCGCAACGGTTCGAGGTGTCGGACGTCAAGCCGCTGCCCGGCGTCAGCCCGGTCGACGAGGGGCACCTGGCGATCTACGAAACCGCCGGCGACCTCGAAGGCTTCCGCGCGGAAGTCAAGCGGCAGCTGATGTCCGGGGAGATGGTGTTGCCGGACTTCATGATCCCGCCGTTCGCGACCATGTTCCTCAAGCCCGCCAGCCCGTTCTTCCGGTCGGATCGCGGGGCATGACGCGCGAGATCGCCGGTGTCCCGGTGCCTCGCCTCGACTCGGTCTACGTGGCCGGGGAGTGGGTGCCTGCTACCGGACCGGCGTACGAGATCGTTTCGCCGTCGACCGAGGAAACCGTCGCCGAAGTCGTGCTGCCGTCCGTAACGGAAGCGGACGCGGCCCTCACGGCGGCGACGGACTCCAAGTGGGGTCGGCTGCCGGTCGAGCAGCGAGTCGAGATCTGTGCGAGGTTCTGCGCGTCGCTGGAGGCCCGGTTCCCGGACCTGGGCACGGTCTGGGCCGCGGAAGCGGGCATGCCGGTGCGCTACAGCGCGACGCTGCACAAATACGGCGCGGCGGGGGCGTGGAACTCCGCGCTGGCGAGTGCGGCGGACGCCCTGCGCGACGACCACCGCAGCTCCTTGCTCGGCGACGTCGTGGTGCGCCGCGAACCGGCAGGGGTCGTCGTCGCGATCCTGGCCTACAACGGACCGGTGGTCACGATGGCCACGAAGGTCGTGCCCGCCTTGCTCGCGGGCTGCCCGGTGGTGGTGAAGGCGGCTCCCGAATCGCAGCTGATCATGCGGTTGGTGGCCGAATCCGCCGCGGCAGCGGGTTTCCCGGCCGGTGCGCTGAGCATCCTGTGCAGCGACGTCGAGGTGGCCCGCCAACTGACCGCGGACCCGCGGGCCGACCTGGTCTCGCTGACCGGAGGCCGGGTCGCCGCGCAGGAGATCATCGAGGCGACGCGGGGACGGTTCGCCCGCACGCACCTCGAACTCGGCGGAAAGTCCCCGGCGCTGATCCTCGACGACGCGCCGCTCGACCGGGTGCTGAAGTCGTTGGTGCCCGGGGCGACGGGCGGTGCCGGGCAGGTGTGCGCCGCGTTGTCCCGGGTGCTGATCTCGCGGCGGCGCCACGACGAACTCGTCGACCGGCTCCGCACTGCCTGGCAAGGACTGCGGATCGGCGACCCGTTCGACCGCGGGACGCAGATCGGACCGGTGGTCAATCAGGCGGCGCTGCGGCGGACCGAGGGCTTTGTGGACCGTGCGCGCGCTGCCGGAGGCGAAGTCGTCGCGGGAGGACGGCGGCCGGAAGGGTTCCCCGCCGGGTACTACTACGAGCCGACCCTGATCACCGGCGTCGCCCGGGACGCCGATCTGGCGCAGAATGAGGTGTTCGGGCCGGTCACCGTCGTGCAGACCTACGACGACCTGGCCGACGGGCTGCGGCTGGCCAACGACACGAGCTTCGGCCTCGCCGCGAGCGTCTACACCGCTGACCGCGCTCTCGCCGAGGAAGCCGCTTCCGCCATCGCCGCGGGCTCGGTCGCGATCAACACGTTCGGGCCCGCCGTGAGCGCTCCGTTCGGCGGGGTGAAGGGCTCGGGCTGGGGCCGCGAGTCCGGGCCCGAGGGCATCCAGGAGTTCACCGAACTGAAGCAAATCGTCTTCGGACCGGGCGTGTGAGACAGGAGGGCAGGTCATGACGTTCACCAGGCTGCTCGACGCGGTGGCCGACCAGCTCCCGCCGCCCGGCCGCGACGGCATCGCGGTCAGCTTCGACGGTCGCGAGCGGCTCACCTACGCGCAGCTGCGGGACAAATCGCTGCGGTACGCGACGGCGTTGCGGGAACTCGGCCTGAACAAGGGCGACCGGCTCGGCCTCATGCTCTTCAACGACGCCGAGTACCTGCCGCTGTGCTTCGCCGCGATGCACCTCGGCGTGGTCGCGGTCCGGCTCAACTTCCGGCTCGCGCCGGCCGAGCTGAAGTTCATCCTCGCCGACTCCGGTTGCAAGGCGGTGATCGTGCACAACAGCCTGCTGGACCGGGTCGAGCCGGTGCGCGCGGAAACCGGCGTCGAAACGTTCGTGGTCCGGCCGGACACCGCTGATCCGGCGCCGGACTGGGCGCTTCCGTTCGACGTCCTGCTCGGCCGCGAACCGCTGGCCGACGTGCCGGAAGTGAGCGACGCGGACCCGATGTCGCTGCTGTACACCTCGGGCACGACCGGCCTGCCCAAAGGCGCGGTGTGGACGCACGCCAACACCGTGAGCACGGCGACCACGCAGGCGCTGCGCTGGCGGTTCTCGCCGGAAACCGTCGCGCTGGTGCCGGGCCCGCTCTACCACGCAGGGGCGTTCGAGGCGGTGACCGCGCCGACGTTCCTGATGCACGGCACCGTGGTGTGCCTGCGGTCGGGGAACTTCACCGTCGAGCGGCTGCTGGAGGTGCTCGAAGCCGAGCAGGTGACGGACTGCCTGCTGTTCTCGTTCATGCTGCACGACCTGCTGCGCGTGGACGGGATCGAGGACCGGCTGCCGAAATCGGTCACGCACTTCGTCATCGGCGGGGACACGATGATGCCGTGGGTCGTCGACCAGGTGCGGCGGAAACTGCCGTGGGTGCGGCTGACCCAGGTCTACGGGCTGACCGAGGGCGGCGCGATCGCGACGACGCTGGACGACGGGGACTTCGACGCCCAGCCGAAAAGCGTGGGCCGCCCGGTGCCGCTCACCGAGGTCCGGGTCGCCGGGGACGGGCTCGAACCGGCCGCGCCCGGCGAGGTGGGCGAGATCCTCGTCCGCGGCCCTGCGGTCTGCGCCGGGTACTGGCAGCGGCCGGAGGCGAACCGGGACACCTTCGTGGACGGCTGGTGCCGCACCGGGGACCTCGGCTTCGTCAACGCCGACGGTTTCCTCGTGCTCGCCGGCCGGGCGAAGGACATGATCCGCAGCGGCGGGGAGAACGTGTACCCGGCCGAGATCGAGCGGGTGCTGACGCAGCATCCGGCGGTGCTGGACGCGGCCGTCGTCGCGGTGCCGGACCCGAAGTACCTCGAAGTCGGCTGCGCGGTCGTGGTGCCGGCGGACGGCATCGCGCTCGACGAAGCGGAACTGCGGGCCTACTGCCGCGAGAACCTGGCCACGTACAAGGTGCCCCGGTATTTCGTCGCGCAGCCGGAACTGCCGCGCAACGCGTCGGGGAAGATCCTCAAGTTCACCCTGCGCGAGAAATACGGAAAGCTCGGTACCGCAACGAATTCCGACGCGTCCGAGGTGACGCGACCGGGAGAGGAAGGCGCACGATGAACGACCCGGTCCGGCGGCGCAAGCCCGAATTGGCACTGGTGACGGGCGCGGCGGGCGGAGTCGGTTCGGCCACCGCGCGAAGGCTGGCCGAGGACGGCGCGAAGGTCGCGGTCACGGACCTGAACGCCGAACGGCTCAAGGAACTGGCGGACGAACTCGGCGCGGTCGCGCTGCCCGCCGACGGCACCGACCGCGCCGCGATCCACGACGTGGTCGAGCAGGCTGTCGCGAGTCTGGGCGGCCTGGACACGGTGATCGCGACGCAGGGCGCTGCGGTGTCGGGCACCGCGCGGCCCGAGCACGTGGAGGCGTATCAGCGGGCGTTGGACGTGAACCTGCACGGTTCGTTCTACCTGGCCGGGGAAGTGCTGCCGCATCTGGTGCAGCGGCAGGGCTCGCTGGTGCTGTTCGCGTCGACAGCCGGGCTGATCGCCGGTCCGCCCGGGACTGTCGGCTACACCGCGGCCAAGGCGGGGATCATCGGCATCACCCGCTGGCTCGCGCGGGACTACGGACCGAAGGGGGTCCGGGTGAACGCTGTCTGCCCGGGCTGGATCCGGACTCCGCTGGGCGAGGGCGCGATGGCTTACCTGGCGAAGCGCGAGGGCATCACGCTCGACGAGGCGTATGCGCTGACGACGAAACACGTGCCGCTGCGCCGCGCCGCGGAACCGGAGGAGATCGCGTCGGTGTGCGCGTTCCTCGCCTCGGGCGACGCGTCGATGGTGACCGGCCACGTCCTGGTCGCGGACGGCGGCGGCGCGGCGGTCGATTCGTCCACCTTGGAGTTCGACTCGCCGTGACCGGCGACGCGGGCGTGGGAGGGGGCTGACAGCACCTCCCACGCCCGTCCGCGAGCGCCTAGCGTGCGAAGCGAACCGTTTCGTTTTCGTCTCGAAGGAGCCCGCTATGTCGTTCGACCCCGAGATCCGCGACCGGATCGGCGCCGCGTCGGAGATCCAGATCAGCAGCTACCGTCGCGACGGCTCACTCCGCCGGTGGACCCCGATCTGGGTGGTCCGCTCCGGCGACGAGCTGTACATCCGGTCGGCGTTCGGCACGGAGGGCGGCTGGTACCGCTGGGCCGCGGCCAAGCAGCTCGCCCGGGTGCGAGTGGACGGACTGGAGACGGACGTGTCTTTGCACCTCGAGGCGGACGCCGACACGAACGCCGCTGTCGATGCCGCGTACACGGAGAAGTACCGCAGCATGCCGAGCGCGCTGGCGCCGATGGTCGCCGAGACCGCCGCCGCCACCACGACCCGGCTGGAGCCGGTGCCCGCCTGAGCCGCGGGCCGGCTCAGTTCCGCAGCCAGTACGCGACCGCCTCCGCCCGGTTCGCCGCGTCGAGCTTGCGCAGGATGTGCGTGATGTGCGTCTTCACGGTCCCCTCCGAGATCGACAGCTTCCGCGCGATCGCCCGGTTCGCGTCGCCGCGCGCCATCAGGTCGATCACCTCCGCCTCGCGGGCCGACAGCAGCGGATGCCGCGGCGGGTCCGGCGGCGGGGGAGCGATGCGCACGTCCGCGGCCAGCCGGGTCATTCCCGCCTGCAGCGAGGCGAGTCCTTCGAGGACGGACACCCGCGCCAGCGTCTCGCTCACTCCGTCCGCGTAAAGGTTCAGCACGGCGCGGTCGGTGGCGTCGACCTCCCGGCGAGGCGAGTAGTAGCTGTCCGCGTGCAGCAGCCCGACGACTTTTCCGTATGCCCGCAGCGGCGCGATGGCGTACGAGGTGCAGCCGGACATCGAGACGAGCTGCCGGTTCACCCGCGGGTTCTCCTGCACGTCGTAGACCAAGCCCGCGCGGGCCTCCCGCACGACATCGGACTCGACCAGCGAGCCGTCCAAGCGCGGGGGAGCCTCGCGGCCGGCGGCGAGCATTTCCGCGGCCAGCCGGGGATCCTGTTCGATCACCATGCGCCGCAGCACCCAGGTCGCATCGTCCACAGTGGAGACGAGCACGCGGTCGAACCCGATCGTGCAAGCCTCCTCGGCGGCGCGGGAGAGGAGTTCTTCGGCGGTCGACGAGGCGTGCAACCGGGTCAGCGCGCGGCGGACCCGGCGCATGGTCGCGACGCCGTCGGCGACCCTGGCATCGTCCACTCGGGACTCCAGCTCGCGGACCCGGCTCAGCAGCGCGGTCAGGCCGGGCAGCCGGTCCGGCGCGGGAGCTGAGCCCAGTTCGGCCATCGCGGCGTCCCAGACCCGGCCGAGCAGCCGTTTGGCGGGCAGCACCTCGGCGCAGCGGCCGACCGGCAGCAGCCGGTCCAGCGCGGTGCACGCGTCCAGGCCCAGTTCCCGGACCTGATCGGCCAGATCGGCGCTCAGCCGGACGCTGTCGAGCCGCGGAAAGCCGGTCGCGTTCATGGGCAGCTCCCTTGCGGAAATTCCGAACATTATATATCCGCGACGAGGATGGGGCCAGTCGCCGCATCGGCCGTACGGGGTAACGGAATACGACCGGCGGCTGATGCGGCGACCCGGTGACGGCCGACACACTGGCCGCGCTGTCCCACCCATCGAACCGGGAATCCCATGACTACCGCATCAGTGGCAACGAAGCCACGCGTGTCCCTGCGGGCACGCCTCGGCGGCTTCGACCAGACCTATCTGGTACTCGGCATCACCGTGCTGCTCGCCCTCGCGGCGGGAGCGACCACGACGAATTTCCTCACCGCGGGCAATTTCGGCAGCATCCTGAACCTGTCCGCCGCGTTCGGCATCCTCGCGATCGGCGAGGCGATCGTCGTCCTCGGCAAGGGGCTGGACCTTTCGGTGGCCGGGATCGGACTCGGCTGCGCACAGGCGACGCTCGCGTTCATCAGCGAGGGCATGCCGGAATGGCAGGCGATCGCGCTGATGGCCGGTCTCGCGCTGGCGATCGGACTCGTCAACGGCGTCCTCGTCGCCGTTTTCGAAGTGCCCGCGCTGTTCGTGACGCTCGCGACCGGCATGCTCGCGATCGGCGGGATCGACATCCTGTTCCTCAGCCAGAACGTCTACGGGGTGCCCGCCGGGTCGTTCCTGTCGCACCTGAGCGGCGGCGGGGTGCTCGGCGTGCCGAGGCCGGTGCTCATCGCCGGCGGAGCGTTCCTGCTCGCCTGGCTGTTCGTCGCCTACACCTCGCCCGGGCGGCTGATCCGGGCGATGGGCGACAACTTCGAGACCGCCCGCTCGACCGGCGCGCCGGTGCGGCCGCTGCAGATCCTCACCTACGTGCTGTCCGCACTGCTCGCCGCGGTCGCCGGGTTCGTGACGGTGTCGATCCAGGGCAGCGTGCAGACGACCGTGACGTCCTTCGATCCGCTCCTGTTCACCGCGCTGACCGTGGTGGTGATCGGCGGCGTCTCGCTGTCCGGCGGGCGCGGCACGATCCTGGGCGTCCTCGTCGGCGCGCTGTTCGTGGGCGTGCTCAACAACTTGCTGGTGCTGCACGGACTGAGCACGGCCGTGCAGGACCTGATCCGCGGCGGGGTGCTGGCCGCCGCGATCGCGTTCGACGCGTGGCTGCGCCCTCGCAACGAAGAAACCGAGAAATCCGGCGAACTGTGACCGGCAACGACGCCGGGGAACGGAAGTGACATGAAGATCACCAGGAAGCTGTTCGTGCTCGCCGCGTCGGCGGCGCTGGGCGCGGCGGGGCTGTCCGGCTGTTCGGTCGGAGGCGGGTCGTCGGACTCGGCGGCCGCCGCCACGAACGCGGTGTTCGGCGCGAACGAGCAGCTGATGCCGATGCGGCAGAAGGCGCACGACGCGATGAAGGGCAAGCGGATCGCCTTCGTCCCGATTCTCTACAAGGGCTACAAGCTCACCGAGAACTGGGGCACCACCATGCAGCGCACGTTCGACAGCGCCAGGGCCGAGTTCAAGGTCTACGACTCGAACTTCAGCAGCGACCGGATGATCAGCACGATCAACGACCTCATCGCGCGCAAGGCCGCCGACGTGCTCGTGCTGCAGAACCAGGACCTGGGCCTGCTCGACAACGCGATCGACCGGGCGCAGAAGGCGGGCATCTACACCGTGGTGCTCAACATGCCCTCCACCAAGCTCGGCGACGCGTTCGTCGGCGTCGACGTCTACGGCGCGGCGCAGTCGATCGCCAAGCGCGCGGTCTCGGACTGCAACTCCCGCAACGCTCCCAAGACGATCTCCATCATCGACGGCCCCGGCAACGACCCGGCGTCGATCCTGTGGGACCAGGGCATCAAGGACGTGGTGGAGAAGGAGGGCTACCAGACGCTCGTCGCGCACTCGCAGTTCCAGAACGCCCAGGCGCAGGCCGCCGCGGAATCCGTGCTGCAGCAGCGGCAGGGCAAGGTGTGCGGCTTCATGGTGACCTTCGACCTGAACTCGATCACCGTCGGGCAGACCGTCAAGGCGGCGGAAGGCCGCGGCCAGGTGGCTCCGGGTTCGGTGGGCGTCTACACGCTCGACGCGGACAAGGACTGGTGCAGCGCGCTCAAGCAAGGCACGGTGACCGCGTCGGCCGCCTACGACGTCCAGGGCATCGGCGCCGCCGGTGCGGTGGCGGTGCAGAACCTGCTCACCAACGGGGCGAAGCCGGGCAGCGCGCATTCGGTCGGGTACGTGTCGAGCACGGTGGTGGACAAGTCGAACATCGACCAGACCACCATCGCGTGCTACCAGAGCAAGTGAGCGGGGCCCGATGACTACGTCTCCGCTGCGGCGCGGGCTGGACGCGTTCGGCATGACCGGCAGCCGGCGCACGGAAAGAATCGCCCGCTACCGCACCGTCTCGGATCTGTTCGAGAAACGGTGGATGGAAGGCGCGGTGCCGCTCGTGCTGGCGCTCGCGCTGTGCGTGTACGTGCTTGCCACGACCAACGTCGGGGCGGCCAACGCACCGCTCGTGCTGGACGAGGTGTCCGAGTACGGCCTGCTCGCGATCGGGCTGACCGTCGTGCTGGTCGGCGGCGGCATCGACCTGTCAGTGGGGTCGATCGTCGGGTTCTGCGGGCTGGGTGCGATGGTCGCCGACCGGGTGTGGCTGTGGCCGACCGCGGTGGTCGTGCCCGCCGCGATCGTCTCGGGTGCGGTGCTCGGGGCGGTGAACGGGTACCTCATCGCGATCCTGCGGATGCGCCCGTTCATCACCACCCTGGTCACGCTGATCGCCTTCGGCGGCGCGGCTTCGGTGCTGCAGAACGCGAACAGCACGCAGATCGGCGTCACGAAGCCGTCGCTCGTCTGGGACTTCTTTAACGACGGCCGGATTCTGGGCATCCCGACCGCGTGGTTCCTCTTCGCGGTGGTGCTGATCGTGGTGCATCTGGCGCTCACCCGGTCCCGCTGGGGCTGGTGGGTCACCGCGACCGGCTCGGACCGGAGGTCCGCGCGGCGCAACGGGATTCCCGTTACCGCCGTGACGTTCTGGACCTACGTGCTGTCCGGCGCGCTCGCCGGAACGGCCGCGATCCTCACGTCGGCGCGATTGGCCCGGACTGACCCGAACGTCGGCAACAGCTGGGAGATCATCGCGCTGACCGCGGTGGTCCTCGGCGGCGTCAGCATCAAGGGCGGCCGCGGTTCCGTGCTCCGTGCGGCAGTCGGCGTGGCGGTGGTGACGATCATCGAGCAGGCGACCGTCTCGGACGGCGCGCAGGGCTCGTACTACACCGTCATCCTCGCTGCGGTGCTGCTCGTGTTCACCGTGCTGGACCTCAAATGGGGCAAGTACCGGCAGCGTGCGGTGGAGAAGCTGAAGATCGACCCGGCGCGGCTGCGGCTCGGCCCGCTGGTGGACGTCACGAAGCCGGGCACGGTCTGGTCGCTCAATCGCCGGCTCACCGACGCGCCTCCGGTCGGACTCGGCAAGATCCGCGGCGCGGAGGACTGCGCGGTGGACGCCGAGGGCAACGTGTACTGCGGCGACCAGCGCGGCTGGGTGTGGCGGTTCCGCGGCCTGGAGGACACCGAGGGCGAGATCTTCTCGCGCACCGGCGGATTCCCGTGCGGACACGCGTGGGATCCCGACGGACGGCTGGTCGTCGCAGTCGGCGGCATGGGCATCTACCGCATCGGCACCGACGGCGAACCCGAACTGGTCGCGAACAAGGTCAAGCGCAGTCCGCTGTCGCTGATCGACGATTCGGGGCTGCGCGCGGTCGACGACCTGGACATCGCCCCGGACGGCTCGATCTACGCCTCGGACTTCTCCACCCGCACGAACACCGCGGACTTCCTGCTGGAACTGGTGGAATTCCGCCCGAACGGCCGGGTGATCCGGGTGACGCCGGACGGCAAGACCGAGGTCGTGGTGTCGAACTACGTGTTCCCCAACGGCATCTGCACCGCGCACGACGGCGAGTCGATCCTGATCTCCAGCACCGGGCTGTGCCGCGTCGACCGGCTCTGGATCGCCGGGCCGAAGAAGGGACAGCTCGAACCGGTGCTGGAGAACCTGCCCGGCTATCCGGACAACATCAACCGGTCCTCCGACGGCAACTACTGGATGCCGTTGTGCGCCATGCGGACCCAGATGTCCGACCTGCTCGGCCGCTACCCGGCGGTCCGGCGGCGGATGACCCGCGAGGCGGCGGTGGACAACTGGGTGGTGCCGCAGCTGAACACGTCGTGCGCGATCAAGTTCAGCGACCGCGGCGAGATCCTCGCCGTGCTGTGGGACGAGACGATGGAGAACTACCCGATGGTGACCGCGGCGAAGGAACGCGACGGGCACCTGTACCTGTGCGGCGTCAGCAACAACCGGATCGGCAGGCTCGAACTGGACCCGAGCGAGATCGGCGACATCGACCCGGCCGCCGTTCCGGGGACGGCCAGTGCTCGCCGGTCGGCGGAGGCGGTGCGATGAGCCCGGTACTGGACACCGTGAAGGAATGGATCAACCCGAACTGGGGCCGCGCCCGGACGGTGCCCCCGATGGACACCGGACTGCGGCCGAACCTCCGCCTCGACGCAGCGGCGGAGCTGCTGCCCGCGGGCGAGTACGAGCCGGACGACGTGGTGGTGACCGCCACGGGGTTGGTGTTCAGCAGCGGCAATCAGGTCTTCTCGGTGCGCGAGGACGAGGTGACGCGGCTGGCTTCGTTCGGCAGCCCGGTGACGGCGCTGACCGCGCGGGACGGCCAGGTCGTCGCGGCGGTCGAAGGGCGTGGCCTGGTCTCGGTGTCGCAGTCCGGCGAAACCGAGGACTTGTGCACCGACGCGCCGGTCACCAGGTGCGTGACTGCGCTCGCGACGGACGGGTCTGCGTTGCTGGCGACTGTCGGCTCGACGAAGGCCGCGGAGTGGCCGCGAGCGCTGGTCACCGGCGACCGGTCCGGGCTGCTCGTACGGGTCGACGGCGCGCAGGCCGAAGTGGTCGCGGAGCGCCTCGCGTGGCCGTCGGGCGTCGGCATCGCCGGGGACGAAGTGCTCCTGTCGCTGAGCCTGGACCATCGGGTTGAAGCCCGATCCGCGCCGGGCAAGCGAGGCCGGGCGCTGAGCGCGAACCTGCCCGTCTATCCGGGGCGGGTGCACGTCGGCGGGGACGGCTGGTGGTTCGCCGCGCCCTACATCCGCAACCGGGTCACCGAACTGCTGCTGGACGAGCCCGCGCTGCTGGCGGAGATGACGGAGACGATCAGCCCGGACGAATGGTTCGTCCCGCGCCTGCGCGCGGGCGACCCCTTCACCGACACGATGCAAATGGGGCAGCTGCGCGTGCTCGGCGTGGTCAAGAGCTGGGCCCCGGCCCGGTCGTGCGGCCTGGTGTTCCGGATGGACCACACCGGCCGCGTCGCGGAGAGCGCGCATGCCCGGGTCGACAGCCCGCGGCACGGGGTAACCGGGCTGACCGTCCACAACGGACACGTGGTCGCGGCGGTGCGCGGCGGCCGGAACCTGCTGCGGCTGGAGGACGCATGAGCACGGTGCTGCGGCTGACGAACATCAGCAAGCGCTACAGCGGAACGTACGCGTTGGACGGAGTCGACTTCGACGTGCGGCCGGGCGAAATCCACGCCCTGCTCGGCGAAAACGGCGCCGGGAAGTCCACGATGGTCAAGATCGTCTCCGGCGCGGTCGCGCACGATTCGGGCACGCTGGAGGTCGACGGCGTCGCTCGGGCGTTCACGACTCCGCGCGAATCGGTCGAGGCCGGGGTGGCGATGGTCTACCAGGAAGGCTCGCTGGTCGAGTCGATGACTGTCGCCCAGAACCTGTTCATGGGCGACGAGAAGGTGTTCAACAACCTCGGCCACCTGAACGTCGTGGCACGCGAGCTGCTGGAGTCGCACAACTTCCACATCCGCCCGGACGTCCCGGCCGGCGCACTCGGCGTCGGGCAGAAGCAGATGGTGGAGATCGCCCGCGCGGTGCACCGCAACGCGAAACTGGTGATCCTCGACGAGCCGACGTCGTCGGTGACCCCGGAGGAACGGCTCCAGCTGTTCCTGTCCATGCAACAGCTCAAGAAGCGCGGGATCGGCGTCATCTTCATCACGCACATGCTCGACGAAGCGTTCGAACAGGCGGACCGGATCACCGTGCTGCGCGACGGCGTCGTCCAGGGGACGCTGGAGCGGCCGGAGTTCAGCCGCGATCGCGTGGTGAAGATGATGGTCGGCCGCACCGTCGAGATGGGGCGGGTGGAGCCGAACCGGACACCCGAGCCGACACCGACACTGCAGGTCGAGGACGTGACGCTGCTGCCGGTGGTCCGGAACATGGCATTTTCCGCCTACGCCGGGGAAATCGTCGGCATCTACGGTCTGGTCGGCGCGGGGCGCAGCGAGACCGCGATGATCGTCAGCGGGATCCTGAAACGGCGGCGGCTGCGCGGCGGCCGAGTGCGGCTCAACGGCGAGCCGGTGCGGTTCCGCACGCCGCGACAAGCGCGCAAAGCCGGGATCGTCTACGTCACCGAGGACCGGAAAGCCTCCGGCTTCTTCAGCCACCTGACGATCGCCGACAACATCTACCTCGGGCATCTCTGCAGTGCGCGGCGCCTGCCGTTCCTCTTCCGGCCCGGTGCGCGCACTTCGGTCGCGAAACGGTTCGTCGAACAGTTCCAGGTCCGCACGCTGCGGCCGACGAAGGCGACCGTCGAGGAGCTGAGCGGCGGGAACCAGCAGAAGATCGTGCTGGCCAAGGGCCTGACCCGGAAACCGCTCGTCGCGATCATCGACGAGCCGACCCGCGGCGTGGACCTCGGCACGATCCCGGAAATCCACGCGATGATCCGGGCGCTGGCCGACGACGGGGTCGCGGTCGTGGTCATCTCCTCGTACCTGCCGGAGATCCAGGCGCTGTCCGACCGCGTGCTCGTGGCGCGCGCGGGCAGCATTGCCGCGGAGTTCTCCCCGGAGGAAGCCGACGAGGAAAGCCTCATGTTCGCCGCAGTGCACTGACAAGGACGGAAATCTCATGCGCGGAGTCATTTTCCAGGGCGACCGGGTGCTCGAAATCCAGACCTTCGCCGATCCCGAACCGGGTCCGGACGAAGTAGTGCTGGAGATGAAAGCGTCTGGCATGTGCGGCAGCGATCTGCACTTCTACCGGGCGCCGGCCGGGCAGGCGCTGGCCGCGTTCGGGATGACCGGCGACGACGCCGGATTCATCGGCGGGCACGAGCCGTGCGGCGTCGTAGCCGCGATCGGCTCGGCGGTCGACCCGCGCGCCGTGACGGTGGGGGACCGGATGATGGTCCACCACTACGACGGCTGCGGATTCTGCGACCTGTGCCGGACCGGCTGGCCGCAGATGTGCGAACGCGGCAACGTCATCTACGGCGCGACCGCGCACGGCGGGCACGCCGACTACCTCAAGGTGCCCGCGCGGACGCTCGTTCCGCTGCCCGACGAGCTGAGTTTCGCTGCCGGCGCCGCGATTTCGTGCGGCACCGGCACTGCCTACGGAGCGCTGACCCGGCTCGACGTCAACGCGCGCGACACGCTGGCGGTCTTCGGCCAAGGCCCGGTCGGTCAGGCCGCGGTACAGCTCGCCGCGGCAATGGGCGCGGAGGTCGTCGCGGTCGACATCGCGGCGGAACGCGTGGCGCGGGCGAAGGACTTCGGCGCGGCGCACGCGATCGACTCGACGTCGGTCGATCCGGTCGAAGCCATCCGGGAACTGACCGGTGGCAAAGGCGTGACCAAGGCGCTCGACTGCTCCGGCGCACCACCGGCGCGGGCCGCGGCGGTGAAGTCCGCCGCGAAATGGGGCACTGTCGCGTTTGTCGGCGAAGGCTCGACGGTGACGCTCGACGTCAGCCCGGACCTGATCCGCAAACAGCTGACAGTGGTCGGCTCGTACACCTTCTCCCCGGTGGGCCAGGCGGACTGCGCCCGGTTCATCGCCCGGCACGGGGTTCAGGCGGACCTGGTCTTCACCGACCGCTGGCGGCTGGACGACGCGGTGGAGGCCTATTCCGCCTTCGACAAGCAGACCGGCGGCAAGGCGGTCATCGAGTTCTGAAGCGGAAAAGCGTCGGTGCGTCCCAGACCCGCCGACGCTTTTCCGGCGCCGTGGGCCGCACCCGGCCCGATGAGCGTCTCGGCGATGCCGGTCCGCCAGCAGGCGGTGCGCGAGCTGGGCCGCGGAACGGGACGACCAGTTCGCTAGGCTTGAGCCCGGCGGTCGTCGTCCGCTGTCTCGTGCCCCCCGGAGCGCACCTCCGGTCCGGCTGCCTCGCTCGCCGTCCAACTGGACAGCAACTGCAGCGCCTCGGCTGAAGGGGAGCCGGGTTCGGCGGTGTAGCCGATCAGGGTGAGACCGGGCGCGGAGGCGACCTGCAGGCCTTCGAACCGCAGCGTCAGCTCGCCGACGACCGGGTGGCGGAACAGTTTCGTCCCCCGCCGGTGCGCCTTCACGTCGTGCGCTGCCCACCGGGTGCGGAACGCTTCGCTGCGGGTCGCGAGATCCCCGATGAGCCCCGTGACCGCTTTCGAATACGGTGCGCGGGCCGCTTCGACGTGCAGCAGGGCTACCGCGTCGTCGGCGGCCTTCTTCCAGTCCGGGAAGACTTCTTCGGCGCGGTCGTCGAGGAAGATGAACCGGGCGAGGTTCGGCGGGTGCGGGGCGCGCTCGTAGACGACGCCATAGAGGGCGCGGCCGAGCGCGTTGGCCGCGACCACGTCGAGGTGTCCGTTCTGGACGATCGCGGGGGCGTTGACCATCGTGTCGATCAGCGCTTGCACCCCCTCCGGCACCGGCTGCCGGACGGTGCGGCCGGAGCCGGCCCGTTTCCCGGCGGCGCGCGCGAGGTCGAACAGGTGCGTGGTTTCGGTGTCGTCCAACTGCAGCGCCGTGGCGATCGCGTGCAGCACCTCGTCGGAAACGCCGGACACGCGGCCGCGTTCGATCTGCACGTAGTACTCAGTGCTGACTCCGGCGAGCCGGGCGACTTCCTCGCGGCGCAACCCGCTGACCCGCCGCCGCCCGCCCGCGATGATTCCGGCCTGCTCAGGCGTGATTTTCGCGCGGCGGGTCATCAGGAATTCCCTGAGGTCGTTGGCGATCTCCATGCCTCGAGGGTAAACGCGGAACGCCGGCGGAAGGAGGGGCTGCCGGTACCCCCGACAAGCGGCATCTGCCACGCCCGCGCGAACCGCCGCAGAGTGGGTATCAGCAGCCCGGGCCGCCTGGTTCGGGACACCGAAGACGTGCAAGGAGTGAGTGCAGTGACGTCTGTGGAGGCAGTTACCTTCCCGAACGACTCGATCACCATGGCGGGAAACCTGTACCTGCCGGACGGTTTCGACCCCAAGGGCAGCTACCCGGCGGTCGTGACCGTGCACCCGGGCGGCGGCGTGAAGGAGCAGACCGCGGGCCTGTACGCGGAGAAACTGGCCGAGCAGGGCTTCGTCACGCTCGCGTTCGACGCCTCGTTCCAGGGCGACAGCGGCGGCGAGCCGCACCACCTGGAGGACCCAGCCGCGCGCGTGGACGACGTCCGGGCGGCGGTGGACTACCTGCAGACCCTCGGCTACGTCGACGCCAAGCAGATCGGCGGCCTCGGCGTCTGCGCCGGCGGCGGCTACCTGGTCAACGCCGCGTTGACGGACTACCGGATCAAGGCCCTCACCACGGTCAGCGCGGTGAACATCGGCACGTCGTTCCGCCGCAACTGGTACGGCACCGACTCCGACGCGGCCGCTGTCCCCACGCTGCAGGCCGTGGCGCAGCAGCGCACGGCCGAGGCTAAGGGCGCCGAGGCGGCTTACTTGCCTTACGTGCCGGCCGAGCCGGACGAGAACACCCCGCGCGACATGGTCGAGGCGAGCGAGTACTACCTGACCCCGCGCGCTCAGCACCCGAACGCGAAGAACAAGTTCCTGTTCACCAAGAGCGTGTCAAGGATCTTCACCTTCGACGCGTTCCACATGGTCGAGGACCTGCTGCAGCAGCCGCTCCTGGTGGTCGCGGGCAGCGACGCCGGTTCGCTGTGGATGTCCGCCGAACTGTACGGCCGCGCCCGCAGCCCGAAAAAGCTCGTCGTCGTCGAGGGCGGCGCGCACATGGACTTCTACGACGTGCCGAAGTACGTCGACCGCGCGGTCACCGAAGCGGTCCCGTTCTTCCGGGAAAACCTCGCCGCCACCCGCGGCGAGTAAACCGGTAGAGGCGGTCCTGCCGGACACACCGGCGGGACCGCCGTCCGCCGCGTTCCGGCAATCCGAGCTCCGCTGGTACTTCGGTTTCTCTGCAGGAGAATCACTTTCCCCCGGCGGAAAGGTCCTGCTGGTCGATCGTGGCGAACGGGGTGTGGGTGGCGGGGTCGAGGATCTCGTCGATGTGCTCCTGCACCAGCTCCGGCGTGAGGTCCTTGCTCGCGAACCCCTGATTGAAGTTGAAGCCGAGCACGAGGCGTTGTACCTCGCCGCCCCGCGCCTGCAGCACTTCGCCGTTGATCGCGCAGTCCTCGTGGGCGAGGTAGGCGACGACCGGGCTCACCAGCGAGGTGGGCAGGTTGTCGCGCATGAACTGCTTGAAGTCGTCGGGCAGGTCCGCCTCGTCAGACATGCGGGTCGCGGCGGTCGGCGCGATGGCGTTCATCTTGACCCCCACTTCACTTCCTGGGCCTCGAAGGCCAGCGTCCGGGTGAATCCGAAGATCGCGCCCTTCGCCCGGACGTACGGGGTCTGTTGCGGGAACCCGATGTGTGCACCCCGCCGACCGGCATCCGCACCACGCCCGCGCGGTGCACGTTGATACCGGCCCGGCCAGCTTGAACCCGCAGGCGAGGTGATTGGATCGCGCTCCCTCAGACCGGCCACGGCTGGCGCGAAACCGCCGGCGGCCTGCTGCGCGCGACCGGTGCCGCGCTGGCGGCTGGTCTCGGTCTCCCCGCGAGACCGGCGACAACCGCAGCCGTAATGCAGGCCAAGGAACGGGCCCGAGTCGCGGGACAGGAATTTGGCGGAGCGTTGCCGCTGCGACCGGCGACGGAAGCCGAACTGCCGTGTTGCCCACCGGTTCGCCGACCTGTTCCGTGTCGATCCTGCGTCCCACGCTGTTCAGCGGCAGTTCGGTGGCAGCTTCGGTGGCGAACACCGCGGACGGGATGCCACCGAGTCGAGACAGCTAGCCAGGTCGAGGAGGGCGCTGGCCGCGGCTGCGGGGTGCGACTGGTCGGAGTGATCGACTGAACGGGACCAGGCCGCGGCGACCGTATCCTGGTGGCGGTCAGGCAGCGCGCGGGCAGCAACGAGGCTAGGCCGCGGCACCGGTCGGCCAGCCGGTCCCGGGAGTCAGCGAACGCCAGGCCTCGGACAGTTGGCCCCTGCGCACGCCAAACGCCCGCGGTTCGGCCGGACCGGGAGTCAGAATTGTTCAGCCCCGGCAAACTTCGCACCGCTTCGCGAGGCGAACGCTATTGCAGGCGCCTCGGAAATGGTCGATGCAGTGGAGCGAATAGTCGGGGTGAATTCACCTAGTGTCATCCATGCAAGGATTCCGGAAACTATCGCGATCGGGCGGGCTCGAAATAGTCGGACCTTTGCTTTCTGGACGGCAGAATATAGGCACTCGTGCCGGTCGTCCGGAAGTATTGCGCGAGTGTCCACTGTGGATCATCTGGGCCGTTTCTGGGCCATTCGGCGATCAGAATCGCGGACGTCCTGGGTGTGTTCTCGCAGCCGAGTCCGGGCTCGCACGGTCAGGCAGGTCGAAGTGTTTCACCGCGCCGACGGCCACGTCGCGGCACGTTGGCTGGTGCCTGGCCGACGGTATATCCGCTGGCCAGGCACCACTTTGAAACCTTCTTCCCCTGCGCGGTTCGCCTACGGCAAGGCGCGGATCCCGTGGCGGTCAGCCGTGGCTTGCAGGTCTGTCGCCCAAGCGTCGGCAAGCGATCGGGATTATGTGCTCGGGATCAGCGACCCTTCTGGTCGACCCACCACTTCTGCCCGGCCTCGGGCAGCGTCTGAATCGGGTCGTAATACGGGTACTTCCGCTGCAACGCCTCCGGGTCCTCATGCTCGATCCCGGTCCGGTAGTTCTTGGTCCAGTACGAAATCCCCAGCTCCCGGTCGTACTCCGCCAACTGGTGCACCCACCGCTTCCCGACATACGGCACATCGCACACAATCCGCGGCGTAGCATACCCCGGCAAATACCCCATAATAGAATGCTGCAATTCCTGCGCTTCATGCACGGAAACCCGCCAGTGCTCCGCATTAGGAATCATGTCGCACATATAAAAGTAATACGGCAAAATGTTAGCCTCGCCCTGCAAAGCGAAGCAAAGATCCAAAAGCGCAGCCGGAGTGGCATTGACCCCGCGCATCAACACGCCCTGATTCCGCACATCCCGCACCCCGACCTGCAACGCCGTCCGCGCAGCCTCCGCCACCAGCGGCGTCACCGACTGCGCGTGGTTCACATGCGTGTGAATAGCCAGGTTCACCCCGCGGGCCTGCGCCGTAAGGGCGACCCGCTGCAGCCCCTCGGTCACCTTCGGCTGCAGCCAGTGCTGCGGCAGCGCCGCGAGCGCCTTCGTGGCCAGGCGGATGTCGCGGACCGTCTCGATGTCCATCAGTCGCATCAGGAACGACTCCAGTTGCGGCCACGGCACGTTCGCCACGTCGCCGCCGGAGACGACCACGTCGCGGACGCCGGGGGTGCGCTTCAGATAGTCGATCATCGCGTCCTGCCGGTCGACCGGCTTGAGCGCGAGTTTGTGCTTCTCGACCTGTTCGGTCGAGTTGCCGACGAGGTCCATCCGGGTGCAGTGCCCGCAGTACTGGGGGCAGGTCGAGATCATCTCGGCCAGCACCTTCGTCGGATAGCGGTGGGTGAGCCCCTCGACCACCCACATCTCGGCCTCGTGCAGCGAGTCGCGTTCGGCGTGCGGGTGACTCGGCCACACGGGATGCCGGTCGCTGCGCACGGGAAGCATGTAGCGGCGGATCGGGTCGGCGTAGAACGCCTCGGTCACCTTCGCCGGGTCGGTGCCCGCGTGCGGGGCCATCGTGTTGATCATCTGCGGCGGCAGCAGCATCGACATCGTGGCCATCTCGCGCTGGTCGGCGAGCAGGTCCTCGTAGAACCGCTCCTCCAGCAGATCGCCCATCAGCGCCCGCAGCTGCTTGGCGTTGCGCACGCAGTGCACGCGCTGCCACTGGGCGTCCCGCCACTCTGCTTCGGTGACGTCGTGCCAGCCGGGGAAGCGGCGCCAGTCGGGTTCTGCCAACTCTGCGCGGACGTACTCGTACGGCTGGTCGAAGGCGGCGGCAGTCGGCACAGGTTCCTGGATCGCAGTCATCTGTACTCCTAGTCGTCGGGAACGCGTGAAAATATCCTGCCATAACGTTAGTCGACCGTAAATCTTTCTGCACGATGACCCGGTCTGCCCTGCTCGGGGGACCAGGCGGGAGACTCGGGGAGTGAACGACAGCACCACGCTCCTGCTCGGCGGCCGCGTCTACACCCCGTCCTCCCCGGACGCCACCGCGATGGCGGTCTCGGGCGGCACCGTGGTGTGGGTCGGCCAGGACGCTCCGGCCCGCGCGCTGCACCCGGACGCCGAGGTCGTCGACCTGGGCGGAGCGTTCGTCGCGCCGGCGTTCGTGGACGCGCACGTCCACGCCACCTCCACCGGCCTGCACCTGACCGGTCTCGACCTGACCGCGATCCGCAGCTCAGCCGACCTGCTCGCCGCGGTTCGCGGGGCCGTCGTCCCGGGACAGGTCCTGCTCGCGCACGGCTGGGACGAGTCGTCCTGGACCGAGCAGCGGCTGCCGAGCCGCGCCGAACTCGACGCCGCCGCCGGGGACACGCCCGTCTACCTGAGCCGGGTCGACGTCCACTCCGCGCTGGTGTCCACCGCGCTCACGAAACTCGCGCCGGGCGTCGAGTCCGCGGCGGGATGGTCCGCAGACGGCCCGCTCACCCGCGCGGCCCACCACCTCGTCCGCGGGGCGGCCCGAGACGCGATCACCCGAGCGCAGCGTCAAGAAGCCCAGCGCGCGTTCCTCTCGACGGCCGCCGCGCGCGGGATCGTGTCGGTGCACGAATGCGCGGGCCCGGACATCTCCGGCGAGGAAGACTTCGCCGACCTCCTCGCGCTGGCCGACCCGGCCCTGCCGGAGATCGTCGGCTACTGGGGCGAGCTGAACGCCTTCGACACCGCCCGCCGCCTCGGCGCGCACGGCGTCGCCGGAGACCTTTTCGTGGACGGAGCGCTCGGCTCCCGCACCGCAGCCCTCACCTCTCCGTACTCCGACGAGCCCGGCACCTCCGGCTCCCTCTACGCCGACGCCGCAGTGATCGCCGATCACCTCGTCGCCTGCACCGAAGCCGGGCTGCAGGCGGGCTTCCACGTCATCGGCGACGCCGCGGTCGGCGAGGTGATCGAGGGGTTCCGGCTCGCCGAGAAGCAGGTCGGCCAGCGTCCCCTCGCCGCGCGGCACCACCGGCTGGAGCACCTGGAGATGGTCACTCAGGACCAGGCGCGCGCACTCGCCGGATGGGGCGTCGTCGCGTCCGTGCAGCCGCTGTTCGACGAAGCCTGGGGCGGCGACTCCGGCATGTACTCCGAACGTCTCGGCGCCCGCGCGGCGGCGCTGAACCCCTTCGCGCAGCTCGCCGTTGAAGGCGTTGTGCTTGCCTTCGGCAGCGACGCGCCGGTGACCGCTGTCGACCCGTGGGCCGCCGTACGCGCGGCCGTGCACCACCACACTCCCGAAGCGCGTCTCTCCGCGCGCGCCGCGTTCACCGCGCACACGCGCGCCGGACACCGCGCGGCGGGCGTCAACGACGGCGTCACCGGCAGCCTTGTCCCCGGCGCGCCCGCGCACTACGCGATCTGGGACGCGGCCGACCTCGTCGTCGCCACGGCCGACAGCCGCGTGCAGCGCTGGTCCACCGACCCGCGTTCGGGCGTTCCGCCGCTGCCGAGGCTGGAGCCGGGCGCGCCGCTGCCGCGCTGCCTGCGCACCGTCCGCGGCGGGACGGTCATCTACGACGAGTTCACACCGGCCGCTTAGAGTTCCGGGTGTGGCAGTGAGTGTGGCGGACGCCGATTCGGGCGTTCCGCACAAGACCAAGCGAAAGCGGGCGTGGAAGCCCTGGCTCGCGCGCGTCCTGGCGACGGCGGCGACGGGCTACGGCTACTACCTCAGCTTCGCCCCGCGCCCGCTGTGGTGGCTGGCCCCGATCGCGTTCGCCGCGTTCGCGCTGGTCCTTCGTGGACGGTCGTTCCGCGGCGCGTTCGGGTACGGCTTCGTGTTCGGCATGGCGTTCTTCGTGCCGCTGCTGGTGTGGCTGCAGGACTTCCTCGGCCGCGACTTCGGGCCGCTGCCGTGGCTGGCGTTGTCGTTCGCGCTGTCGCTCTACTTCGGACTCGCCGGGTGGCTGATCCGGGTCGTGGCGCGGCTGCCGCTGGCGCCGCTCTGGGGCGCTCTGGTGTTCATCGCGCTCGAGACGCCGCGCACCTGGTTCCCGTTCGGCGGGTTCCCGTGGGGCCGGGTCGCGTTCAGCCAGCCCGAGGGCGCGTTCCTGTCGCTGGCGTCGGTCGGCGGTGCGCCGCTGGTCGGGTTCGCCGTCGTGCTCACCGGTTTCGGCCTCGCAGCCGCGATAAGCGCGCTGTGGCGCACTCGCAAGGCCTGGGATCGCGCGCTGGTGTGGCCTGCCGTGTTCACCGTCCTTCCCGCCGCCGCGGGGCTCGCGGTGTGGCCGGCGATCGGCACCGAGGCGCAGAACGGTTCGCTCACCGTCGCGTCCGTCCAGGGCAACGCGCCGGACATCGGCCTGGCTTTGCAGGGACAGCGCGGGGTGCTGCGCGCGAACGCCCTCGCCGAAAGCTCCCGTCTGCTGCAGAAGGTCCAATCAGGACAGGCGCCGAAGCCGGATCTGGTGCTGTGGCCGGAAACCTCGACGCCGCTCGACGGCGACGACCCGGGCGTCGACCAGATGCTGTCGGCCTTCGGGACGCCCGGGATCATCGGCGCGCTCGTGCGCACGCCGGACGGGGCCGCGGAAAACTCCGCTGTCGTCTGGGATCCGAAGACCGGCCCGGGACAGCGTTACGTCAAGCAGGATCTGGTGCCCTTCGGCGAATACGTGCCCGCCCGCGCGATCGCACGGCTGGTGACGCCGTTCATCGACGACACCCGCGACATGCGTCCCGGCGACGGCTCCAACGCCGCGCTGTCGGTCGCGGGAGCCAAGATCGGCGTGTTCATCTGCTACGAGTCGGCGTTCGACGGCCCGGCGCGCGACGCGACGAACGCGGGCGGCGAACTGCTCGTCGTACCGACCAACAACGCGTGGTACGGGCCGGGGGAGATGAGCTACCAGCAGCTGGCGATGGCGCGGCTGCGCGCGGTCGAGCACGGGCGCGCGGTGGTGGTGTCGGCGGTGTCCGGGGTGAGCGCGCTGGTCGCCCCGGACGGGACGATCACCAGCTCCACCGGGCTTTTCACGGCGGATGCCCTGGTCGGGCGCGTGCCGCTGCGCACGCAGACTACGCTGTCGGATCGAATCGGTGCGTGGACGGAGTACGGACTGCTGGCGTTGGCGATCGCGGGTGTCGCCGGCGGGTTCGTGCTCCGTTTTCGCACCCGGCGCGGTACCGGCAAGACAGTGACAACGGGGACCACAGCAGGGGAAGCGGCGGGCTGACTCGCCGGATGCGGAGGAGACGGATGGCGCAGGCGCCTCGGGGGGCCGAAACGATCGAACCGGTGCTGGTGGTGATCCCGACCTACAACGAGCGGGAGAACCTCGGCCCGGTGCTGGACCGGCTCCACAAGGCACTTCCGGACGTCGACGTGCTCGTCGTCGACGACGGCAGCCCGGACGGCACCGGCGAGCTGGCCGACGAGCGCGCGGCCGCGGACAAGCGGGTGCACGTGCTGCACCGCACCGCGAAGGAAGGCCTCGGCAAGGCCTACATCGCCGGGTTCCATTGGGGGATGGAGCACGGCTACGCGACGTTCGTGGAGATGGACGCCGACGGTTCGCACGCGCCGGAGGACCTGCCGCGCCTGCTGGACGCGGTCGGCGACGCCGACCTCTCGATCGGGTCGCGGTACGTGCCCGGCGGCAGCACGGTGAACTGGCCGCTGCGCCGGACGCTGCTCTCGCGCGGGGCGAACCTGTACTCGCGGATCGCGCTCGGGATCAAGGTGGCGGACATGACCGCGGGGTTCCGCGTGTACCGCCGCCCGGTGCTGGAGAAGCTGGCGCTGAACGAGGTCGCCTCGCACGGCTACTGCTTCCAGATCGACCTCACGCGCCGCACCGCGGACGCCGGGTTCGACATCGTCGAGGTGCCGATCACCTTCACCGACCGGGAGATCGGCGTGTCGAAGATGAGCGGCGGCATCATGTCCGAGGCGTTCTTCCGGGTCGCGGAGTGGGGCGTGCAGCGCCGCCTGGCCCAGCTGAAGAAGCTGCTGGGCCGAGGCTGACGGTTCTCTAGTTCAGGACGCGGTAGGTGAGGTGTTCGGCGCCCGGCGTCGACACCGTACCGAGCGGCTCCAGGCGCACCGGCGCGGGATTTCCCTTGGGGAACAACGGGGTTCCGTCACCGAGGACGATCGGCGCGAGGTGGATCCGCAGCACGTCCGCCAAGCCGGCGTAGAGGACCTGCGACGCGATCGACCCGCCGCCGCCCACGGTGACGTTCTTCCCGCCCGCGGCCGCGCGCGCCTGTTCGATCGCGCTTTCGAGGCCGTCGGTGACGAACCGGAACCGCGCGCCCAGCCGCACTTTTTCGGGCCGGGCGTGGGTGACGACGAACACCGGCGGCGCGGGGATCCGGTCCTCTCCCTCGCCGTAGCCGTCCTCGTCGGCCCAGCCGTTGGGGCCGTCCACGACGTCGAACATGGCGCGGCCCATGACCACCGCTCCGGTGTCGGTGAACGACCGGTGCAGGATCTCCGCATCGCGCGGCGTCGGGTCGGACACCCAGGCGTGCAGCGGTTCTCCGCCGATGCCGAGCCCGTGGTCGGGGCCGGCGCCCGGGGCGGTGACGTAGCCGTCCAGCGACATCGAGATGTCCACGACCACCCGGCTCGCCTCCGGCCGGTCCGCGTCGCGCGCGAGTTCGTCGAGCCGGTCCATCGAATCGAGGATCCCGCGCTCCATCCCGCTCGCGACCATGGCGTCGCGCGCCTCGACGCTCGGGAAGACCGACCGGGTCCGCAACCGCGTCCGGCCGTCGAGGTCTTCGAAGGTCATGCTCTCCAGGCTGACGTTGCCCGGCGCGCCCTCGTACTCGAAGGTCTGCACGATCCGCTCGGCGTTCTCCACCGCGTGGAAGACGCCGTGGAAGAAGTACTCGCTGCCGTCGGTGTCGCGATGCACGTAGCGGTACGCCCCGCCGGCGTGCGCGTCGAACTCCAGGATGCGCATCTCGATGTCGCGCGGACCGAGCCAGCGCGTGATCAGGTCAGGGTCGGTGTAGGCGCGGAACAGCTGCGCGGGGGTCGCGTCGAAATCGCGGACGACCTCGATGAACGGGCTGCCGGGCTGGGCGGTGATGGTGGTCGCGGTCATTTGTCTTGCTCCTTGGTCTTCTCGAGGGCACTGGTCTTTTCGAGGGCGCTGGTCTCTTCGAGGAGGCTGTCGAGGCGGCGGAACTCGCGTTCGCGGGTGAGCCGGTAGGCGTCGATCCAGCTGGTCAGTTCTTCGAGAGCGGCGGCGTTGAGGTGGCACGGGCGGCGCTGGCCGTCGCGGCTGCGCGTGATGAGCCCGGCCGCCTCCAGCACCTGGACGTGCCGCGACACGGCTTGCTTCGTCACCGGGAACGGCTCGGCCAGCTCGTTCACGGTCGCTTCGCCGCGCGAGAGCCGGGCGATCAGCGCGCGCCGGATCGGGTCGCCGAGCGCGGTGAACGCCCGGTCCAGCCGGTCCTCGACATTGTCAACGGACATCTTTATCAACCGATCTCTTTATCAAGCAGTACGTTGACAATAAGCTCGTCGCGTCCGGAGGGCAAGGGGTCAGCGGGATTCAGCTCTTGCGCACTGAGGTCGTCTCGACATCGACCGCCGCGCCGCTCGCCGCGACCGGCTTGAGCCGCGGAACCGGCTGTCCGGCCTCGTCGACGAGTACGGAGTGGTCTTCGCCGGGGGAGAAGGCGTGCCGCTCGCCCCACTGCCGGAGCGCGACGACGACCGTGAACAGATCGCGTCCGGCCGGCGTGAGCGAGTAGACCTGCCGCTTGCCGGACTCCGCGGCCTGCCGGTCGAGGACGCCGCGCTCGACCAGGCGGCGCAGGCGGTCGGTGAGGATGTTGCGGGCGATGCCGGTGCGCTGCTGGAAGTCGGTGAACGCCCGCGCGCCGTCCATCGCGTCGCGGACGATCAGCAGGCTCCACCGGTCGCCGACGAGGTCCAGGGTGCGGGCCACCGGACACGACGGGTCGGTCCAGGCCGGGTTCTCGCCCACGAGCGCGCCTCCTTGATGAGTTGCTCTTTGAAACCATTCTGCCGTACGGTGCGATCAGTTGCAATTTGCTACTGATTGGGGGAGTCATGGGCCTCACCACGGGCCGCCGGACGGTGTTCGCCGCGGTGTGCGCGGTCGCCGTCGCGAGCATTTACGCCGCTCAGCCGGTTCTGGCGGAGATCGGCAGGGATCTGGGCGTGCCGGACGCGGGAGTGGGCTGGATCGTCGCCGCCGGACAGCTCGGCTACCTGGCCGGGCTCGCCGTGCTGGTCCCGCTGGGCGATCTCGTCGACCGCCGCAAGCTCATCGCCGGACACCTGCTGCTGACCGCAGTCGGCACGGCATTGGCCGCAGCCGCCACCCAAACCTGGTTGCTGCTGACCGGATTAGTGCTCGCGGGCCTGTTCGCGGTGGTCGTGCAGACGACAGTCGCCTACGCCGCCGCATTGTCCACTTCGGACGAACGCGGCCGCACGCTCGGCGTCGTGACGTCCGGTGTCGTCATCGGAATCCTCGGCGCCCGCGTCGCCGCCGGTGCCTTGGCTGAGCTATGGGGTTGGCGCAGCGTCTACGGTGCGCTCGCGGTGCTGCTGGTGGTGCTCGCCGGTCTGGTGCTGAAGACGATGCCGCCAGACCCGCGTCGTGACGGCACGACGTACCGGCAGGTGTTGACGTCGCTCGGCGGCCAGTTCCGCGAGCCGCTGTTCCTCTCGAGGGGCCTGATCGCGTTCTTCCTGTTCGCCTCGTTCGGCTCGCTGTGGAGCGGCCTGTCGCTGCCGCTCGCCGCGGATCCGTGGAACCTGAGCACCGCGCAGATCGGCCTGTTCGGACTGGTGGGCCTGGCAGGCGCGCTGGGCGCCGCCCGAGCGGGACGCTGGGCGGACAGGGGACGCGCGAGCCTCGTTACCGGCGGAGCTCTGGTCCTGCTGGCGGTGTCGTGGCTGGCCGTCGGGCAGCCGTCGTTGTGGCTGCTGGGCGTGGGCGTGCTGGTGCTTGATTTCGCCGTGCAGGCGGTGCATGTCAGCAATCAGCACCTGCTCACCGCGGCGCATCCGGACCGCACGAGCAGCGTCATCGGCGGCTACATGATCTTCTACTCGCTCGGCTCCGCCTTGGGCGCGGCCGCGACGACCACGGCGTTCGCGGCGGCCGGCTGGACCGGCTCCAGCATCCTGGGCGCGGCGTTCGCCGGATGTGCGTTCGCGGTGTGGTTCACAGCGGAATGTCGTGCTCGGCGACGTAGTGCCGGATCAGTGCTGCCATCGAGCGGCGAAAGGAATCCTGCCTGCTGTCGCTGAGGGTGCCGGCCAGCTGGCCGATCTCGGTCCGGATCGCCTCGCGCACCAGCCGCACGACCGCCCGGCCGTCCTCGGTGTCGGTGACGTGCACGGCGCGCCGGTTGCCGGGCACCGCGTTCCGCCGCACCAGCCCGCGCCGCTCGGCGCGGTCGACGAGCCCGGTGACGCTGGACTTCTCCAGTTCCAGGATCCCGGCCAGCTGCCGCATGCCGATCTCGCGGTCGTCGAGCACGGCGAGCATCCGCAGCTGGGTGACCGACAGGCCGTGCTCTCCGGCGAGACGGCCCAGGATCGCCTGCACGACGAACGACAGCTGCATGAGCCCGTCGACCAGGTCCGGGGCCGGGGCGTTTTCAGGGGAGGAATCGGTCACAGCGGCCAGGTTAGCTTGACCGAGTTCGTGGCACCAACTATTTTAGTTCGTGACACGAACAGTACTTGAGGCAAACCTGGAGAGGTGCATGGCGGACCGGAAACGCGTCGCCGTCGTCGTCGGCAGCACCCGCCCCGCCCGCATCTGCGGCGGGATCGCCGCCTGGGCGCGCGACGCGCTGGGAGAAGGCAGCGACCTCGCCTACGACCTGGTCGATCTCGCCGACCTCGCGCTGCCGTTCCTCGACGAACCCGTCAAAGCCGCGCTGCAGCAGTACAAACACGAACACACCCGGGCGTGGAGCGGGCTCGTGCAGGGCTACGACGGCTTCGTCTTCGTGTTCCCGCAGTACAACTGGGGCTACCCGGGGGTGCTCAAGAACGCGCTGGACTACCTGTACCGGGAATGGCGCGACCGCCCGGCAAGCCTGCTCACCTATGGCACCCGCGGGGGCGACAAGGCCGCCGAACAGTTCATCGGCGTCCTGCACGGGCTGCACATGCGCGTGCTCGACACGCACGTCGAAGCCGTCATCACCGACCAGGACGTGGACGAAAACTGGCAGCTGCGCGACCTCGACCGCACGTTGCACCCGAACCGCGCACTGCTGCGCAGGATCGACCGAGAGATGGCCGAAGCACTCGGCTGACCGAAGAAACGGAGAACCAGACATGCCAGCAACCGCACGCCGGATCGGCTTCATCGGGCTCGGGAGGATGGGCGCCGCCATGGCCGGCCGCCTGCTCGACGCGGGCTACGACGTCACGGTGTGGAGCCGCAGCGCGGGCAAGGCGGACGACCTGGCCGCACGCGGCGCGACCGTGGTCGGCGCCCCCGAGGCCGCGATCGCCACCGGAACCGTCTTTTCCATGCTCAGCAACGAAGACGCGGTGCGCCAGGTGTTCACCGCCGAGCGGATCCGCTCCGCGCCGGAAGGCTTCCTCCACGTCAACCACGCGACCATCAGCCCGGACGCCGCCCGCGAATTCGCCGCGCTCGGCGGGCGCTACCTCAGCGCCCCGGTGATCGGCCGCCCGGAAGCCGTGACGGCCGGGAACCTCGCCGTGCTGGTCTCCGGCGACGCCGCCGTCCGCGCCGAGGCGGAGCCGATGCTCGCCGCGATCGGCCGGCGGGTCTGGGACTTCGGCGACGCCGCGGACGCCGCCCCGACGGCGAAAATCTCGGTCAACTACCTGATCATCCACGCGCTGCAGGCACTGTCCGAGTCGATCACTCTGCTGCAGCACGCCGGCCTGGACGCCGGGCGGTTCGTCGAGACGATCACCGATTCGGTGTTCCCCGGCCCGGTGTACCGCGGCTACGGCGACTCCATCGCCGCGGGCTCCTACACCCCGCCGGGATTCACCACGACGCTCGGATTGAAGGACCTGGACCTCGCGCTGCGCACAGCGGGCGATCTCGGCGTCGACCTGCCCACCGGGCCGGTCCTGCACGACGTGTTCGCCACCGCGGTCGAGCAGATCGGCGCGGACCTCGACTGGGCCAGCATCGCCGAAGTCACCCGCAGGCGGTCCGAAGGAACGACCGCCTGCGGGTCCCGCTGTTCGTGGCAGGATCGAACCCGCGAGCCTGCCCGGAACAGCGGGACGACCCCGAGCGGACAGTCCGGACCTGTGCTCAGCGGCGCGCCGCTCGCCTAGGTCGGCGACCGCTGCGACGGCGACGACCCGGTGCGCGCCTGGGAAGAGCCGCCGCGGACCGTGCGACGGCGACGTGTACTTCATGTGTCGCGGACCCCGGACTTCCTCGCGCCGCCGGTCAAGCTGCCCGCGCCCGCTGCGAGCCGCGCTGTGCCGCGGGGGAGACGTGCCGCGGACGCGAAACGGCCCCCGCGGGGGGAGGTCGCGGGGGCCGTTCCTGTTCGGTGGTGGGAGCCAGCTACTGGCCGAGGCTCAAGCGGACCGGCTGGTCCGGCGTCCCTTGAGCTCGGCGAGACGTTCGTTCAGCAGGTCCTCGAGCTCGGGGATGGAGCGGCGCTCCAGCAGCATGTCCCAGTGGGTCCTGGGGGGCTTGACCTTTTTTTGCTCGGGCTGCCCGCCGTCGACGATCTCGGATTCGCTGCCGTGCAGGCGGCACTCCCACACCGTCGGGATCTCGGCGTCGTCGGAGAACGGCACCTCGAACTCGTGGTTCTTGGGGCAGGAGTAGCGCACGGTACGGCGCGGAGCGAGGTCGTGATTGCGGTCGGTCTCGTAGCTGACCGCTCCCAGCCGGCTTCCACGGAGAACACGGTCGGCCATAGTGGGATTCCTTTCAGTCAGCTCCGGGTGGAGCCAGGGTGATGCTCACCCTATGCAACGAACGAGGCATCCGAGAGATTCCCGGCGCCCCATGTCGCTGCTCACGATGAGCTGCGTCACCCGTGGTCTTCAGCTTCCTCCAGAGGGAGTCCTTTCGCCCTCTGACGTGACGCGGATACCGCCTTCTTAGTGCGGATATCCCCCAGTCGGGCTAGTTAGGTTAGCTCTAGGACAACCGTAACTGACCGTGCTGGGCGGCAGCGGGTCCCAGATCCCCCGAGCGGAAGTGGCGACGGCACAGTACCTGATAACGGACCGTGACCATTTCGGCATCAGACCGTGCTGAAGCTGAAGGTTCAACTACGGAGTGTTCGGTATCTGCTACCACAACGGTGTCTCCGTCACGGAGAATCACGTCCTCGCGGACCCGCGCGTTGAACCGGCCGGGCAGCCCGCACCAGCAGAGCACCTCGACCTGGACCGGCTGCAGTTCGTCGGCGAGTTCGAACAGCCGGGCGGCACCGGGGAACAGCCTGCTGCGGAAGTCGGTCGCGATGCCGAAGCAGTACACGTCGATGCCCGCCTCGTCGGCGAGTTCGGCCAGCTGGTCGACCTGGCCGGGGGAGAGGAACTGCGCCTCGTCCACGATCACGTAGTCCACGTGCTGCCCGCGCGCCCACTGCTCGCGCACCAGGTCCCGGATGTCGGTGCCGGTCGCGACCTCGGTCGCGCGCCGCGCGAGGCCGATCCGGCTGGTGATCTGCGGCGCGCCGGACCGGTCGTGGCGGACCAGCACGAGCCCGCGGCGGCCCTGGCGCGCGTGGTTGTGGTCGATCTGCAGCGCGAGCGTCGACTTCCCGCAGTCCATCGGGCCGTAGCAGAACTTCAGCCGTCCCCGCGCGGGACCGTTGCGCCGGGCCCCGGCCGGCGGGGCCGCGGAAAGCGCGTCGGTGGGGTCCTCGAGCACAACGTCGTCTGCAGCGGTCACGACGCCCGACCCTATCTGGGCCTCACAGCACCTCCGGCGGACGGTTGCCGGCGGCCGCGATCGCGCGCCGCACCGGGACCAGCGCGACGAACACGAACCCGAGCACGAAGAACACCACGAGCGCGACGATCGCCAGCCGGAACGACCCGGTCGCCTGCCCGACGCCGGCGAACACCAGCGGCCCCAGCCACGACGTGCCCTTCTCGCCCACGACGTAGAGCGAGTAGTACTGCGCGTCCTTCCCAGCCGGGATCATCTGGCTGAACAGCGACCTGGCCAGCGCGTTCGTCCCGCCCAGCACGAGCCCGATGCCGATCGCCACGGCGAAGAACTGCAGCGGCTGCTTCGGCTGCACGAAGTACGCGCCGCCGAGCACCACGACCCAGAGCACGAGACTGACCAGGATCGTCCGCTTCGCGCCGAGGCGTCGCGCGAGCAGTCCGTGCAGGACGCCGCCGGCGTAAGCGAGGAACTGGATCACCAGCACAGTGATGATCAACACTTCGTCGGAGAACCGAAGCTCGTCCTTCCCGTACTGCGCCGAGACCGTGACGACGGTGTTGATCCCGTCCGCGAAGAGCAGGTAGCTGCCGAGGAAGGCGAGCGTGAGCGGATACGCCTTCGCCTCGCCGAGCGTCTGGCGCAGCTCTCGGAAACCCGATCGCAGCACCGAGACGCCGCGTTCGGTCGCGGTCGGCACGTGGACGCGGGGGAGCCTCCGCAGCGTCGGGATGGTGAAGACGGCCCACCAGATGCCCGAGGTCAGGAAGCAGATCCGCACCGCGAGGCCGGTGTCGATGCCGAGGGACTCGCGACTGAGGTAGAAGGCGAGCTGCAGCGCGAGAGCGAGCCCGCCGCCGAGGTAGCCGAACGCCCAGCCCTTGGCCGAAACGTCGTCGCGCTCGTCCGGCGTCGCGATGTCCACCAGGAACGAGTAGTAGACGACCAGCGAACCGCCGTAGCCGATGTTCGCGACGATGAACAGCGCCGCGCCCAGCTGCCAGTCCGAACCGGCCATGAAGAACATCAGCGCCGACGCCACCGCGCCCAGCACCGCGAACCCGCCGAGGATCTTGCGCTTGTTGCGGCTGCGGTCGGCCACCGCGCCCGCGATCGGCAGCACCAGAACCTGCACCACTGTCGCCACCGACAGCAGATAGCCCCAGAGCGAACCGGCGGGGAAGTGGAGGCCGAACAGCGACACGTCGCAGTGGTTGAGCTTGTCGTCCGCTCCCGCCGCGTTGAGGCAAGCCCTGTCCCCGTTAAGGGTGATGTTCTGCTTCGCGTCCGCGGCCGCCACAGTGCTCATGTACAGCGCGCCGAACACCGTCGTGACCGACGAATAGAACGGCGAGTTGGCCCAGTCGTAGAAGTACCAGCCCCACCGCTCCCGCTTGCTGTCCCGGGTCTCGGCCAGCGTCATCCACGGCTCCTCGTTCGGTCATGAATCTCCAGGTCGCGCCGGACATTACTGCCGCGAGGGCAACCGGTACCGCCGAAGGGGGCAAACCGTGTCCGGTTCGTCGCTTCCGGTTTCCGCCACGCCGCGCGCAGGAACATCCGACACGCCGGGCCGGGCGTGTCGCTGCCGGAAGATCCGGGCGTGTCATGTGAGACTGCTGTGCGTGGTGTGACTCTTGTGGTCCATGAGTCACGTGCTTAGTGTGCGTGGCATGACCAACCGCGTTCGCACTGCCAGACGGGCCGCCGCTCGAGCCTTGCTGCTCGTGGTCGCCGTCCTCGGCATGGAACTCGTCGTCACCGGCGCCGCCTCCGCGGACCCCCACTCGGACACCTGGGCCAAGCTCCGCATGTGCGAGTCGAGCGGCCGCTACACGATCAACACCGGCAACGGCTACTACGGCGCCTACCAGTTCGACCTCTCCACCTGGCGCAGCGTCGGCGGCCAGGGCCGCCCCGACCAGGCCAGCCCGCGCGAGCAGGACTACCGCGCGCTGTACCTCTACCGGATGCGCGGCTGGCAGCCCTGGGAATGCGGCGGCATGCTCGGCCTCTCCAACGACGGCGACGCCCGCAGCAAGCGCGTCCCCGCATGGGAAGAGGCCGCCTACATCGGCGGCGGCGGACTGCCCACGCCGCCCGCGCCCAAGCCGCAGCCCACCCCGCCGCCGGGACCGCCCGGCGCGACGCCCGCGTGGCCCGGCCTCGTCTACGCCTACGGAGACTGCGCGCCCGCGCTGCGCACGTTCCAGCTGCGGATGAACGCCTTCGGCTACGGCTTCAGCGGCACCGGCTGCTACTACGACAAGACCCGCACCGCGGTCCTGGACCTGCAGCGCGCCAACGGCATCAACGACTCGGGCCGGCTGGGTCCGAAGACGTGGAAGGCCGCGTGGGAAGGCAAGGCTCCGCGCTGACCCGCGCCGCATCGGCGTAGCGCGCGGAGAGCTGCCGGAAAGCTTCGGCGAGTTCGGCCGGGCCGACGACTTCGAGATCAGCGTCGACCCGGCCGAACGAAGCGGCCAGCCCGCGCCACGACCAAGCCCCGAGACTCACCCGGCACCGGTCCGGCCCGAGCGCCTCGATCACGCCGTCGGCCAGGTAACTCGCCGCCTCGGTCGCCGGAAGATGCAGAATCACCTCGCCGCGGCATGGCCATTCGCCGGACAGATCCGTCCCGCGGAACTTCGCGGCCACGAACGCCGCGACATCGGCCAGCCCGCGCTCCGCGAACCGCGGCCCGGTGGGCGTACGCGGCGTGATCCGGTCCGCGCGGAAGATTCGCCAGTCCTCGCGATCGAGATCCCACGCGACCAGATACCACCGCTGGCCCCACGTGACGAGATGATGCGGCTCCACGCGCCGAGGCGGCGTATCCGTTGGGGCGTAATCGAACCGCAGCACCTCCCGGGCACGCACCGCGGCGCTCAACGCCACGAGAGTCTGCGGATTCGCGCTCGGCGCCGGACGCTCGACGGCGGTGAAGCTCAAGGCGTCCACCCGATGCCGCAACCGCGCGGGCATCACCTGCCGCACGGTCTGCAACGCCCGCCTTGCCGCCTCCTCGATCCCAGCCCCGGTCGCGGCCTGCAATGCGATCGCCAGCGCGACAGCCTGGTCGTCGTCGAACAACAACGGCGGAAGCTGCGCCCCGGCGTCCAGCCGATAACCGCCGTCCGGACCCTTCGTCGTGACGATCGGATAGCCCAGCTCCCGCAACCGGTCGACGTCGCGGCGCACTGTGCGCGGACTGACCTCCAGCCGCTCGGCCAGCAGCGCACCCGGCCAATCCCGCCGAGCCTGAAGCAACGAAAGCAGCGACAACAGCCGCGCGGAGGTCTTCGGCACGCCCTCGATCCTGCCTTGAGTAGCGGTCAGGTTGTGTCCGCTACTTCCACGCACCCCGCTCCCGCAGCACCTCGCGCAGCAGATCGGGCCGGTCCGTCACGATCCCGTGCACGCCGAGGTCCAGCAGGCTCCGCATCTGGTCCGCGTCGTCGATCGTCCACGTGTGCACCTCGAACCCGCGCCGCACCGCCGACTTCACGAACGAACGGTCGACCACCGTCAACGGCCCCTGCCGCACCGGAACCTGCGCCAGCCAGCCCGCCGAGAACCGGCTGATCGGCAGCAGCGGAGCCCAGCCGTTCGCCCACAACAGGAACGCCGACCGCGGCCCCATCGCGGTCAGCAGCTTCGGCCCCGCCAGCCGCCGCAGCCGAGCGAGCCGGGAGTCCGAAAAGGACGCCGCCGCGACCCGGTCCACCGCCCCGGTCCGCTGCAACGCCCGCACGAACGGGACCACCGCGCTGTCGGCCTTCACATCGATGTTGAAAAACGCGTCCGGCAGCTCCTCGAGCAGATCCTCCAGCCGCGACAACGGCGCCCGGCCGTCGATCTTGACGTCCTTGAGCTGCGCCCAGGTCTGCGTCGCGATCGCCCCGCGCCCGTCGGTCGTCCGATCGAGCGTCGAGTCGTGATGGACGACGACCACCCCGTCCGACGTGGCGTGCACGTCGGTCTCGAGGTAGCGGTACCCCTCGGCGACCGCGCGCTGGAACGCCGGCAGCGAGTTCTCCAGCCCCTCCAGATCGCCGAGATGCCAGCCGCGGTGGGCGAAGGCGCGGGGGAGCGAGTCGGCGAGGTACGGAAACGGTGGACGCATGGTTCCAGTCTGCGCCATCGGTGTGGCCCCGTCGTGAGAACGTGATGGACAGCTAGAGTCCGGCGGGTGAGGGAACTGGCCGAACACGCTCTGACCGGCGACGAACGCGTCGTGCCGCGCCGCACGAACGCCCCGAAACACTGCGGCTGGTGCGGACGCCGCCTGCCCGAAGCGGGCAACGTCGGACGCCGCCGGCGCTACTGCGGGCAATCCTGCCGCCAACGCGCGTACGAACGCCGGACCGCCCTGCAACGCAGCGGCCTGCCCGAAGACGCGGTCGTGCTGTCGGACACCGAGATCGCGGCGTTGCAGGACCGGCTCTTCCAGCTGCGCTGCGCCGCGGAGGACATCGTGACCGCCGCCCAGGATGGTGCTTCCTCGGGGGAGTTGCGGCAGTTGGCCGAGGAGATCGCGGCTGCGGCGAAGGATCTCGAACAGCTTCGCTGAGGATACTTTCTTGCCTTGAAAATCTCCGTCTGACGAGGGCGAGGCCAGCCCCCGCGGCCCCGGCGCGCTGGACGCCCCTGGAAGGCTGGTCGCCTGGATCTCCCCGGAGCACGACGGCTGCCTGAATTCGAGTTGACCTTCCAGTGGGTGGAAGGTCCAGATTGAGGGCATCGACGAGGCAACCGGCCGCTACCCGATCGGGGAACTTGCTCGCCGCACCGGGCTGTCCGCGCGGACGATCCGGTTCTGGTCCGACAGCGGAGTAATACCGCCCGCGGAACGGTCCGCCGGCGGCTACCGGCTCTACAGTGCCGACGCGGTCGGCCGTCTGCACCTGGTCAGGACACTGCGCGAGCTTGGCTTCGGCCTGGACAAGGTACGAGAGGTGCTCGACAGCCAGTCCACGCTGGCCGAAGTCGCCGCGAGCCACGTCGAGGCCCTCGAAGCTCAGATCCAGCTCTTGCGGCTGAACCGCGCGGTCCTGCTCAACGCCCTCAGCCGAGACGACAAGACCGAAGGACTGGCCGTGATGCACGAACTCGCCCGATTGCCGGCCCGCGAACGGCAACAGCTCATCGACGGCTTCGTCGACAAGATCTTCGCCGGCGTCGACGACCCGGACGCTCTGGTCATCGCCGAGTTCATGCGAGAGATGCCGCCGCGGTTGCCCGACGACCCGACGTCCGCCCAGGTGGACGCCTGGATAGAGCTGGCCGAACTCGTCTCCGACGACGACTTCCAGCACACCATGCGGCAGATGGTGCTCCACGGCGACTCCGACCACCGCATCGATTTCGGCCTCAACATCCGGCCGCTGGTCCTCGAACACGCCGGCCCCGCCGCGGCGAAGGGGATCGCACCGGACTCGGACGCCGGACACACGATCCTCGACCGGATCGTGCCCGCCGATCTCGGCGACAGCGAGTCGCGGGCACTGCTCGAATGGCTTGATCTGGTCGCCGAACCCCGGGTCGAACGCTACTGGGAGCTGCTGGGCTTGATCGACAATCGCCCGCCGGGTCCGCGCAGCGTGCCTGCTTTCACGTGGCTCGCTGCCGCCCTGCGGGCACACCGATGACACGGGACAGCGCCCGCGGCTGAAGAGAACCTCGGCCGAAACTCCTGCCCACGACGATCGCCGCTACCTGGTTCGGCAGCGGGTTGTGGCTGCTGCGCGGCGGTTTTCGTATCGGCGAACTGCTACGCCCGGCACAGGGGAGAGGCTGACGTCAGTCTCCGCCCGTGCGGCGGTTGCTCGACGCGCCAGCATCCGCGCGACCCACTGCCAACGGGTCCCCGCCTCCAGGTCCGGATCGCGTTGTGGCACAGAGTGCGCACTCGCCGCGCGCTGCTCACGACTGCGGAAGTTCCGCCGCCCTCGCCAGATTCTCCAGCGACGCCGCCAAGTTGCCCGCCGTCATCGAGCGGGCGCGGGTGTTGCGCATCGTGTCGTTGGGATCCAGCTCGGTCCAGTCGTAGGTGTGCGTCACCTCCGTGCGCGTCGCGCCGAGCGGGTTCAGCTCCCAGCGCCACAAATGGCCCGGCGGCTGCTTGCCCGGTTCCGACGGACGCCACGCCACCCGGCGCGCCTCCTCGAATTCCACGATGCGGTTCTCCCGGAGCCAGCCGTTCGTGAGGGTCGTCGTGAACACGTCGCCGACCGCGTGGACGCGCTGGCCCGGCTTCGCCTCGGACAGGTTGTCGTTGCCGTCCCAGCTGGGCTGCCGCGACGGGTCGGCGATCAGCTCGAAAATCCGCTCCGCCGGGGCCTCGATCTCACGGCTCGCGCGCACGACGCGCGAAGGTTCGTCAGTCACCCGCTCATGCAATCACATCGGCCTCCCGCGCAGCGCCCTCTTCGGAAGAGTCCTCCCGGGCCAACCCGTTGAGCGCCCGATAAGTGCGGTTGCTCGCCGCGGCGGCTCGCTGTTCCCGGCCGGTCGCCTCGATGTAGTTCTGACTCGTCGCGAGGCTCGCGTGGCCCAGCAAGGACATGATCTCCGACGCGGTCGCACCGTCCTCGGCCAAGCGCGTGGCGAAAGTGTGCCGCAGGGCATGGAGATTCGCGCCCGTCGGCACGCGGTCGTGCAGGCCCGCCCACCGGTAACACGACTTCACCAGATACTCCAGCGCGCCCCGGCCGATCGGATTGCCCGCCCGGTCCCGCAGCAGCGGCTCGCTTGCCGGGAAACGCTGCCGGGGAAAGCGCCGACGGCACGAAGCCTGGTAGTCCTCGATCAGTTTCGCCATCGCCGGCTGCACCGGGATCGACCGGTCCCGGCTGCCCTTGCCGTGGACGTGCAGCCGCAGTTCGCCGTCTCGCCCGACCACCGACCGTGGCGTCAGCGCGCGCATTTCCGCTGCCCGCAGGCCTGCGACCAGCCCGAGCGCCAGCACCAGCACATCCCGCTCCGGCCAAGGATCCCGCGCGCGCCGGGCGCCGTCGGCCGCGGCGGTCAGCAGCTGCTCGGGAGTTTCCTCGCCCCGCAAAGGTTTCGGCGTGAGCGGGGGAGTCTTGGGCCGCGCGACGGCTCCCATCGGATTGCCCGGGAGCAGTCCGTCGGACACGCAGAAGGTAAGGAACTGGTTCCACGTCGACCACGCGCGCAGCACCGAACTTTTCGCGTGGGTGTCGGCAAACGTGCCGAAGGCGGCCCGCAGCACCGGTGCTGTCAGCTCTTCGACCTCCGCCTCGTCACGACCCAGCTCCGCCAGCAGGAGAGCGGTGATCCCGGCGAGGTCGCGCCGATAGGCGGCAGTGGTGTGCGGCGAGTCTTTGCGCGGCCGCCGTGCCGCGAAGAACGCTTGCTGTGCCTCGGAAACGAGCATAGTGATCTTGTACCGCACAGCACCGACAATTTCTTCGACGCCGCTCGTTGCTAGCCACTGTCTGATATATGATGCATAATAGCGATTATGCATGAAACATGGCCGGGGAAGGGCTTCGGCGAGGCTTGAGAAGGGGTCGAATCCCCTTGGGGGACAGCACCTTTCGAGCAACCCTCTCGCGCCTGAATGCTCCCTGTGTGACGTGAAAAGTCGCTGTTCGCGCGCGCGTCAGCACTGTGAATCGGCCTGACGACGGACTGGATCCGCGACGCGTTCATCTGGTCGAGTGGATCTTCAAGCCGCCGAGTCAGCCTCAGCGCGTTGGAGAAAGTTGTTGTGCTCCAACCTCAACGTCCAGCCAGTCGTGGGTTTTTTAGGTGCGAGGTGCGGTATGAAAAAAACAAGAA